>JAEYRZ010000151.1 GCA_023435265.1 Pseudomonadota bacterium | reverse complement strand
GGCCCCCGGGCGGCCGCCGCCACCGACGCGGCCCTGGCCATGGCCATGACCCACGTGATCGTCAAGGAATACTATATCGAGCGGCGCAGCGAATACTTCGAATCTTATGCCAAGCGCTATACCGATCTGCCCTTCCTGGTGGTGCTGGAGCGGCGCGAGGATCGACTTTGCGGCGGACGCCTGCTACGCGCCTCGGACCTGGGGTCGGAGGAGGAAAACGCCGCCTGGAAAACAGTGGTTTTCGATGCCGCCGGCGTCGCCCCGGCGGTGCCCAACGGCAGTATCGGGTTCCGCTGGGCAGAGGCGGCCGGCCGCTGGAATCTCGACCTGGGCGCGATCGATCCGCTGCTCAGCCTCTCCGTGGTTCAGGACGGCTGGCGCGTGGTGGCTTTCCCGGACTTCGCCGCCGCCAAGCAGATCCGCCGCGGCCTGGTGCCCGTGAAAACGCTCGATACACCCTCGGGTAAAATCGAGGTCACGACCGTCTTCGACCTCCTGGCCGCCCACCTCGGCGTGGTGCGACCCGAGGCGCCGGAAGGAGCTCACGATTACCCGCGGGATTACGATGACCGCCGGCCGTATACGCCGGCCTGGCAGGAGGACATCACCGGCGTCCCGGCCGCCGATGCCCTGCGCGTGGCACGCGAATTCGCGGACAATGCCGAGCGCACGCGGGGCAAATCGATGATCTTCCTGGGCGCCGGCACCAACCACTGGTTCCACAGCGACCTGATCTACCGCGCCATCATCAATCTGACAACGCTGTGCGGCTGCCAGGGCGTCAACGGCGGCGGCTGGGCGCATTATGTGGGCCAGGAAAAGGTGCGGCCGCTGGCGGGCTGGGCGCAGCTCGCCTTCGCCCTGGACTGGCGCCGTCCGCCCCGGCAGCAGAACGGCACCTCGTTTTACTACTTCGCCACCGACCAGTGGCGCTATGACAATCTCGACCCGGCCGACCTCCTGTCGCCTCTTGCGGCGGAGCGGGCCGCGAACCACATGGCCGACTACAATCTCACGGCCGCGCGCCTGGGATGGCTGCCGGCCTATCCGCAGTTCAACCAGAACCCGCTCGGGATCTGCGACCAGGCGCGCGAACAGGGCGCGTCCACGGAGGCCGAGATCGTGGCCCATGCCGTGGACCGCCTGCGGCGCGGCGACCTGCGCTTCGCCCTCGAAGACCCGGACCACCCGGATCATTTCCCGCGCATCCTGTTCCTGTGGCGCGCCAATCTTCTGGGCGCCAGCGGCAAGGGACACGAATATTTTCTCAAGCATTTGCTGGGCGCGGACAACGCAGTGTTCAACACGGACGGCCGGCTGCGCCCGCAGGAGGTAGTCTGGCGCGACCCGGCGCCCGAAGGCAAGCTCGATCTGCTCGTCACGTCCGAATGGCGCATGTCCACCAGCGCGCTCTATGCCGATGTGGTGCTGCCGTCGGCCGGCTGGTACGAAATGCACGATCTCAACACCACCGACATGCACCCTTTCATTCATCCGTTCAATCCGGCCGTAGACCCACCCTGGGAAACGCGCACCAACTGGGACCAGTTCAAAACGCTGGCGCACACGTTTTCCGAACTGGCGGCGCAGCACCTGGGAATCCGCGAAGATCTGGTGGCGACACCCCTTCTGCACGACACGCCGGCCGAGATCGCCCAGGCCGAAGTAACCGACTGGTCCCGCGGCCGGGGGCCGGCCGAACCCGGGCGCACCATGCCCCACCTGACCGTGGTCAAACGCGATTATCCCAACGTCCATGCCATGCTGACCGCTCTGGGGCCGCTGGCCGTCTCGGCGGGCGTCGGCGCCAAGGGGGTATCCTGGAGCGCGGCCGACGAATACGATCAGCTCAAGCAAAAATTGGGAGTCGTCGAAGGGCCGGGGATCGCGCAGGGCATGCCGCAGCTTTCGACCGCCAAGCAGGCGGCCGAAGCCATCCTGATGCTGGCGCCCGAAAGCAACGGCGAAACGGCCGTCAAGGCCTGGGGGGCGCTTGAGCGCCGCACCGGCCGGCCGCTCAGGCAGCTGAGCGAAAAGCGACGGGGCGAGCATTGGAGTTTCGACGACCTGACCGCCCAGCCGCGCAAAATCATGACGTCGCCCATCTGGAGCGGCATCGAATCCGAGCAGCGCCGCTATGCGCCGTTTGTGATCAATGTGGAGGAGCGCATCCCCTTCCGCACCCTGACCGGCCGCGCGCAGATCTACCAGGATCACCCATGGATGCGCGACTTCGGCGAACAGCTGCCGATCTACCGGCCGCCGCTCGACATGCAGCGCCTGGAGCATGTGGTGGTGCAGCGCCAGCAGCAGAAGGAGATCGTGCTCAACTACCTGACGCCGCATTCCAAGTGGTCGATTCACAGCACCTACTCGGATACGCTGCCCATGCTGACGCTCTTTCGGGGCGGCGAGGCGATCTGGCTGAACGATCAGGATGCGGATGTCATCGCGGTGCGCGACAACGATTGGGTGGAATGCTTCAATCTCAACGGCGTGGTGATGGCCAAGGCGGTGGTCAGCCCGCGCATCCCCCCGGGCAAGGCCTTCATGTATCATGCCCAGGAGCGCCTGATCAACACGCCCGGATCCCCGCTTTCCGGCCAGCGCGGCGGCACGCACAACAGCGTCACGCGCATCATGGTCAAACCCACGCACATGATCGGCGGCTACGCCCATCTGAGCTACGGCTTCAACTACTACGGTCCGGTGGGTTCGCAGCGCGACGAAGTGATCACCGTGCGCAAGGCCGGGGAGGTGCAGTGGTATGAAGATTAAAGCCCAGTACGCCATGGTGCTCAACCTGGACAAGTGCATCGGCTGTCATACGTGCAGCCTGCCTTGCAAGAACGTCTGGACCAACCGTCCGGGGGCGGAGTACATGTGGTTCAACAACGTGGAAAGCAAACCCGGCATCGGCTATCCCCGCCAATGGGAAGATCAGCGCCTCTATCGCGGCGGCTGGCGCATGAACGGCCGCCTGCGGCTGCGCGCCGGCGGGCGCCTGCATAAAAGCGTCAATATCTTCCACAACCCGCATCTGCCGACGATCGACGCCTACTACGAACCCTGGACCTACGATTACGGCAAGCTGATCGACACCCCGGAGCGCAAGCATCAGCCGTCGATACGGCCCCGCTCGCTGCTGACCGGAGACGAGATACGCATCCAGTGGGGCCCCAACTGGGAAGACGATCTGGCCGGAATCGGGGAGACGGCGCACGCAGACGTGAACTTCGCCGCGCTCGACTACCGCATCTATCTTCACTTCCGCAATGTCTTCCTCTTCTACCTGCCGCGCCTTTGCGAACACTGCCTGAATCCGGCGTGCGTGGCTTCATGCCCGTCGGGGGCGCTGTACAAGCGCGAGGAGGACGGCATCGTGCTGGTGGACCAGGAACGCTGCCGGGGCTGGCGCTACTGCGTCAGCGGGTGCCCCTACAAGAAGGTGTACTTCAACTGGAAAAGCGGCCGCGCCGAAAAATGCATCTTCTGCTACCCGCGCGTCGAAGCAGGCTTGACGCCCCTTTGCGCGCACAGCTGCGTGGGCCGCATCCGCTATGTGGGCCTCGTGTTGTACGATGCCGACCGCATTCACTCGGCCGCATCGTCGGCCGCGGACCGCGAAGTCTACCCCGCGCATCTCGATATGCTGCTCGATCCGCACGACCCGCACATTCAAAGCGCGGCTCGGGATCAGGGGATTACACCCGCCGTGCTGGCGGCCGCGGCGCGTTCGCCCATACATCCGCTGGCCAAAACCTGGAAACTGGCCCTGCCGCTGCATCCCGAGTTCCGCACGCTGCCTATGGTCTGGTACATCCCGCCGCTCAGCCCGGTCAGCCGGGCGGCCGCGGATTCCGCAGCCGACCTGATCGATGCCATGCGCATCCCGATCGCCTACCTGGCCAACCTTTTGACCGCCGGCGACCCTCAACCCGTGCGCCTGGCCCTCAAACGGCTCGATGCCCTGCGCCGGTATATGCGTGCGCAGCGTGTTACGGGATCCGAACCCGAGGGCGATATCGCCGGCGACGTCGGACTTGGCGAAGAAGATCTGCGCAAGATGTACCGCCTGCTGGCCTTGGCGCCGCTCGAAGAACGCTTCGTGCTGCCGACCGCCGAGCTGAAAGCCGCAGCGCCTTACGGCGCGCAAGGCCGCACCGGATTTGTGGGGTGACGCGATGCAACCGCTCACCTGCAAATTGCTTTCGTTACTGCTGCATTACCCGGACGAGCAGTTGCTGCTGCACTGCAGGGCGGTCCGCTCGGCGGCCGACACGCTGCAGCCGGGCGATTCATTCCGGACGGCCCTCGAGGCCTTTGCCGCTTTTCTCGAAGGGCGGCCGCTCATCGACCTGCAGGTCGACTATACGGCGCATTTCGATCTCGGCGCGGCGACCACCCTGAACCTGGTCCACCATCTGGACCTCGCTCCGCACGCGCGGGGCGGCCTGCTGAGCCGCCTGCAGGGCGTCTACCTGTCCGCCGGCCTGAAGACGATCGGCGAAGCGCCGGATTACCTGCCGCTGCTGCTGGAGTATTTATGGCTGCACCCTGCGGGTTGGGATCAGGCGCCCTTGCGTGAAACACTCGCCGCGGTGCCGAAGCTGCTCGCAGGCATCGAGGCGGTGCAGCCGGCTTACGCGGCCCTGTTGAAACCGATGGTCGGCGCCCTCGAGCGGCGCGGCATCCTTTCGTCCCCGGAGGTGTCCCGTGACCCTCTTTGAAATCGCCGCCTATGCGGCCTTTCCGTACATCTGCCTGACCCTCTTCGCGCTCGGCCACGCCTACCGCTACCTGACCGATCGCTACGGCTGGAATGCCCGCTCCAGCGAATTCCTCGAAAAGAAATCACTGCGCAGCGGGTCGGTGCTGTTTCACTGGGGCATTCTGCTGACCTTGCTGGGGCATGCAGGGGGCCTGCTGATCCCGCAGCGTATCTTCGATCGGGTGGGCATCGACAGCCGGCTGCACATGGAAATCGCTTTGTGGAGCGGACTGGTCGTCGGTGCGCTGGCCCTGGCCGGCGCCGTGCTGCTGCTCTACCGCCGGGTTGCCGTGCGCCGCGTATCGGCCAGCAGCCCGCCCAACGACCTGGTGGTGCTGGCCGGGCTGCTCCTGGTGATCGGATTGGGTTTCTACAACGTGCTGTTCGACCACTACAACGTCCTGTATACGCTGGCGCCCTGGATCCGCGGCATCGTCCTGCTGTCCCCGCAGCCCGAACTGATGCGCGATGTGCCGCCGCTTTACAAGGCGCACACCCTGACCGCGCTCGCCCTGCTCGCCTACTCGCCCTTCAGCCGGCTGGTTCATATCTGGAGCGTTCCCCTGACCTACCTGGTGCGGCCCTGGAT
>JAEYRZ010000117.1 GCA_023435265.1 Pseudomonadota bacterium | reverse complement strand
GGGGCAGGGTGACCGTGAAAAACACCCTCAGCGGCCCGGCCCCCAGGGTGCGGGCCGCCGCCTCGACCCCGCGATCCACGTTTTCGATGCCCAGGCGCACGGCGCGCACCAGCAGCGGAAACGCCATCACCGCCGCCGCCAGGGCGGCCCCTTTCCAGTTAAAGGCAAATGTGACCCCCAGCCGTTCGAGCAAAAAGGCGCCGATCAGCCCCTTGCGGCCGAAGAGCACCAGCATCAGGTAGCCCACCACCACGGGCGGCAGCACCAGCGGCAGATGCACGAGCCCGTCCAGCAGTTGCTTGCCCGGAAAGCGCAGGCGCGCCAGCACCCAGGCAGTCAGGATGCCCGGCGGCAGGCTGCCGACCACGGCCCACAGGGAGACCCACAGGCTCAGGCGCAGGGCCTCGATTTCGATTGGATCGAAACTCCAGGGCATGACCTATCTCACCGTGAAACCATACTTCTCGAAGATCGATTTGGCGGCCGCCGATTTCAAAAACGCCATAAACTTCTGCGCCGGTTCTGAATCGTGGCCGGCTGTGAGGGCTGCCGGATAGACGATGGGCGGATGGCTCGATTCCGGAAAAGCACCGAGCACGCGCACCTTGCTCGAAATCGCCGCATCGGTGGCATAGACCAGGCCCAGCGGCGCTTCAGCGCGCTCCACCAGGGTCAGGGCTGCGCGGACATCCTTGGCAGGTGCGATTCTATCTTTGACTTGCGCCCACAATCCAAGATTTTCGAGGGCCTTTTGACCGTAAATGCCTGCCGGCACATGGGATGGATCCCCCATGACCAGGCGCCCGTCTTCAAGCCACTTGAGCAGCGGGGAGCCGGCCGTGATCCCGGTTGCGGGCAACCGGCTGTCAGCAGGCGCGATCAGCACGATAAGGTTGCCCAACAGTGCAGTGCGGCTCCGGGGTTGGATCAGATTGCGCTCGGCCAGGTAATCCATCCATTTTTCATCGGCCGAGATAAAGAGATCGGCCGGCGCGCCGCTTTCGATCTGCTTGGCCAACGTGGAAGAGGAAGCAAAGGAGGGCACGACCTCGATTTGGGTTTGAGCGGTAAACTGCGCTGCGATATCCGCCAGCGCATTGGTGGTGGAAGCGGCCGCGAACACGGTCACTTTTTGCGGTCCGGCCTGTCCCGGGGAGGGATCAAGGAGCGGCAGAACAGCCATGCAGAGCAAAATGACGCTGAAAAGAATATTTTTCATTACGTTCGATGTTCCGTTCATTTGCTTTCTCCTGGTCGTCATGCGTTCGGTGGCGTGGGCCTGCATCAGGCGTTCTTTACCTTCCTGGATGGGGAAATCGTCGCTTCGGGATCGCCGATGGCTTCTTCGGGACTCGGTGTGCAGGCTTCGATACGGATATTCTGTTCAAGCAGTCCAAGCGGAGAAAGCAAGCGGATTGCCTTCTCGCCCAGTTCGTCATACACAGTCGCAATGAACGCTGCCCCTGATGTGCTTTTATTGTGGAAGGGAATCGAATCGGAAGTGTAGTGTATAATTGTCATTTGACCGGTTAACTATTCAATGATAGGGTCCAAGTCAAGTTCAATTTTGCATGTACTACAGGAAGCGGGGAGATGACGCGCCGAATGGGTAAGATCCATTGTCAGGTAAAGAAATACCGCCAGGCCAGAGGGTGGTCTCAGGAAGAACTTGCAACCCGTATGGGGTTGCGGCGCCAGGCGGTTTACGATATCGAGTCGGGGCGCTACCTGCCCAACACTGCCGTGGCGCTGCACCTGGCCCGTGAATTCGGGTGCCGGGTGGAAGATCTCTTTCAGGAGGTGTCATCGACGTCGATCGAACCGGTGCATCTTGCCGGTGTGAGCCGGCCGTCGGCGCGGCTGGCCCTCGGACGGGTGCGCGGCCGCCTGATCGGGATGCCCCTGGAGGGACGCTCTGCAATCGCTTCCGGATTTCAACCGGCCGACGGGCTGTTGTCGCACAAAGGCGAGCGCGCACAATTGCTCTGCGCTCCGGATCGCCTGGAAAAAACCGTCCTGCTGCTGGGATGTGATCCCGCTTTCGAGATCCTCAGCCATCATGTCACGCGCCTGGCACCACAAAACCGCGTGCACTGCCGCTTTGCCTCCAGTGTCAGCGCCTTGACCGGCCTGGCCGAAGGGCTTGCCCATCTCGCCGGAACCCACCTGCATAATGTGGATCAGAACGAATCCAATGTGGTGATGGCCGGCCAGAAGCTGGCAGGAGCGGGTGGAACGGTGATCGGCTTTTCACTGCTCGAAGAAGGTCTTCTGGTGGCCAAAGGCAATCCCAAGGAAATTCGGGAGGTGGCCGACCTGTCAAGGCCTGACGTTTACCTGGTCAACCGCGAACCCGGGGCGGCTTTGCGGGTATTGCTCGACGACCATTTGCTGCGGGCAGATGTGCCGCCCCTTTCGGTTCGCGGTTATTCCACGGAGGTGACCAGTCATCAGGAAGGGGCGCACCGCGTTCTCTGCGGGGCGGCCGATGCTGCGCTGGGCCTGCGCGCCATCGCCGAGGCCTTCGATCTCGGCTTCATCCCCATCGCATCCGCACGCTGCGACCTGGTGATCCCGGCGGACATGCTCGATCATCCCACCATCAAGATCGTTCTGGATGTGCTCCAGTCGGCCGCTTTAATCCAGGAGCTGGCCGCGCTTCCAGGATACGACGCCGGCATCACCGGAAACACGATCGCCGCGTTGTGATCAAAGGCGGCCTTGCGCGGTCTTCATGCGGTCATTCAGTGTCGGGTCAATATTGCGGCTCGGGTATTCCGCATGCGCACCTGGGCAAACCATATGGCGAACCGCTCAATCCTCCTTCGCATCGCGGCTGTGCGTCCCGATCGTCCAGCTGCGTGCTTTTTTGATGAAGGATCGGACTTCTTCGTCGCTGCGGAAATCCGATTCGCTGCCGCGGTTCCAGTGGATCATCTTTTCGGTGTCGCGCATGAATTTGCCTGGAGGCTTCAAGGCCGGCCGGCCCAGGGCCATCATGTCGTAGACTTCATAGACCGGCGGTATGCCCAGCAGGTCCTTGATCATGCAGGCACCATAGGGCGTTTGCACGGCCGAGATCCACTGTGACGCCAGTCCGAGCGCCGCTGCGGCCAGGTGCATCTGCAGGAAAGCATTGGCCAGGCTGGAAAGATAAATGATGCGGCGCCTGTTGCGGTCGCATTGCACGCCCATGGGCAGGCCGGCCTGCGTGCGCGGGTCGCCGAGCAGCAAAATATACACCGGTGCGATGCTGAAGTCACCCCGCACATCGGTCATCCCGGTCAGTTGCCAGGAGCGGCCCTGCCCTTGTGGGCGGGCGCCCTCCATCTCCTTGCTTTGTTCCCAGTAAAAGGAAAGCATTTCCACAATCCGGGCCCGGAGTTCGGTATCGGTCACCACCACGAATTCCCAGGGTTGCATGTTGAACCCCGAAGGCGCTAATCTGCCGGCGTCGATGATTTTGGATATCATGTCTTCCGGTATGGCATCCGCTTTGAAACGCCGGATACTGCGGCGCTTTTTGAGCAAGCCGATTAAATCGTCATATTCGCGATCGCCCATGATATCCTCTCAGCAGCCCGCCTGGTCGTCATAACGGCCGAGTTTGAGAAACAGAACCAGCAGGGGGCCGCCCAACATGAAGAAGCCGGCGAGCATGATGCCGGCGCTGAACGTGTACGTTTCGCCGAAATAGCCGATCAGGGCCGGCAACAGACCGCCGCCGACCAGGAACGCCGAAGGGGGGCCCAGCGCATTGGTGACGCTGCGCAGGGCGGGCGGCGCAATGCGCGACATCGCGGCGAAAGCCCCCGGGAAGAATGCGGAAACCAATGCCGGCTGGATGAAGATGACGATCAGAAGGGGGATTCCGTTCAACAGGCCGATGCCGAGGGTGAGCAAACCCGCCAGCAGCAGGAAGCCGGCCATGGCCGTCTTCTGCCCGACGCGGTCGGTCATCCATCCGGCCAGGAAAACCATCAAAAGACCTGAAATTTGGGAGAGTCCGATCAGCGTGTTGGCCCGGTTCAAGTCCATGCCGTGTTCGTTGACCAGGAAAAGGGGCAGCATGGCATAAATGCCGGCATTGCCGCCCATGGCCATGGCAAAGAGCAGCACCATGATGTAGAAGGAGGGCTGCGAGAGGATGAACCTGACATTGGAAGGGCCGGGCAGCCGTCCGGGAAAATCACCGCCCCGGCCTGCAAACGTGTAGACCAGGGCCGACAGGATGGCCAGGCCGGCCAGGATCACCAGCACGATCCGCCAGGAAAACCAGTTCAAAAGGACGGCGGCGATGAGCGGGGCCGAGATGAAGCTCAGCGGCGGCGCGGCCTGGTGCACGCTCAGGGCCTTGCCCCAGTCGGCTTTGCGGATTTCGCCGGTGAGCGTGGCGATGGCCGATGGCAGGTGGATGCCCGCGGCCAGGCCGATGGTCATGAGCAGAAGGCGCAGCGGCCAGATGGAATCCACGATCAGGAAAGGCACCAGGGCCAGCCCCACCATCCAGGCGGAAAGATTGAGCGTGCCGCGGTGCTTGATTCTTGCGGAGATCAGCCCGGAACAGAGCGGTGCCATCAGATAGCCGGCGGATATCATCAGGAACAGCGAACCGGCCTGGGCATGGCCGAGGCCGAGATCCTCCTCGATCGCCGGCATCAAGGGCGCGAATATGACCCGGGTGACGAAGCCCAGATAGAACAGCCACGATAACGAAAGGGTCATGCCGATCCGGGCGCGGAACGGTTCCGGCATCGGGCATTCGGCGCTGTCGAGGTCCTCGAATTCCATTCTGATCAAAACCAACCCGCTGAACGGGTTCGTGAACACCGGGGACAACACGATGTGCTGGCTTTCTCTGCGCCCGCCGTGCGTTCCCGCTTTTCGGAAGTTTAAGAGGGTTGCGCATGGGGCGCAACCCGCCTCTCCGGCACGCCTTAAAGGCTAATCGACGCTGGTGAGAATGACCAGAATCGATGCCGGTTCACTCCCCAACACTTTAAATGCACGCTCCTCGTGGGGCGCGATGTAGATCATGTGACGCGCTTCGAGAATGTGCTCCTCATTTTTTCCGGTGACCTGTATTCGTCCGGCAAGCACGACATAGACCCGTTCCTTGGGCGAGGAGGACATCTGCGCCCCGCCGTCCGGCAGAAAATGCGAAATGGCGATGGTGGTCCGCTTCGTCTCCTGTCCGGCGATGAATTTGTTCATACAGGTGCAGTTGAAATGGCCCGGCGCTTCATAAAAACTGCCTTCTCCGATTCTGACGACTTTCATACCGCTTCCCTCTCCTTGATGATGGGTCATCGCTAAGGTGTTCGAGGCTTGTACAGCGTGCTGCTGATTCCGATACGCTTCCCGATTAACTGCCATGGGGCCGGCGGATTGCTCTCCTTCGATCACCTGTCCGAATGATCCGCACGCCCGTGTTTACTTTCCGGTTTCGAACCGGAAGGTCTGGTCCGGATCGGTGATCGCCAGGACGCGCACGATGCTGCCGTCGCCGCCCGGCCAACGCCAGGGCAGGATGACGAAGAAGCAGCGCTTGCCGGTCACCTTGTCGATGTCGCCGCCGACGTTTTCGATTCCGGGGATGCCGCCCTTGACCATAAGCGTCTTGTGGCCGGCCTCCCAGTCGGGGAAGTCGACCTTGGGATCGTGCCCGTATTCTTTCTTCCACTCTTCGATCAGATGCGGCTGGGTGGGCCCGAGGCCGTGATCGACCAATTTGGTGGCGATCGGATGGTCGTTGGCCTGGTGGCCGTAGCCGACGCATTTGACTTTCTTGTCGACCAGCCATTGTGCCCCTTCGCGGTAGATGCCGCATCCGTAGGCGAAGTATTCGTCGCTGTCCGCCCATTTGTGGTGGAACCCGGTGTTGATCATGACGATATCGCCCTCCTGGATTGCGGGGCGCGCATTTTCAAGGTCTTCGGCGGTGATGATGCCCCACTTGCCTTTGGGGATCGACACCACCACCCCGGTGCCGCACAGACGCCACAGCGGGTAGTCGGCGATGCTGGGCGTGTTCTCCGTTACATGCAAAGGAGCATCCATATGGGTGCAGCGGTGCATGATGCCTTCCCACTTGACTTCATAGACACCGTCCTTGGCATGAAATTTATTGACGGTCACATTCACGCTGGGGGTGGAGGGCCATTCCGGCATATGCTGATGGAACGCGTGGCTCAGATTGTATACGTGCAGGCTCATGATCTTATCCTTCTTCTTGGAGTTTTTACTTTCCGGCATCGATCCGGCATGTGCCGCCGGGATCGGTGATGGCCACGAATCGGACCGGGCAGGCATCGCCGTAGACGAATTTCCAGGGCGAGGCGGTCAGGGTGGCCCGTTTGCCGACGACGAGGTCGACATCCCCGCCCACCTGCTCAATGGTCGGGATACCAGCGGCGAGCAGGGTTTTATGAGCAGCATTCCATTCGCCGTGTTCTTTCCGCGGGTCCAGGCCGGTGGCTTTCTGGTAGTCGCCGGCCAGGCGCCGCATGGTGGGGCCTCCCCGGTGCGGGCCGAGCGACGTGGCCAGAGGGTGATCGATCTGCGGGGTGTCCATGCCGACCATGCGGGCATTCTTTTTCACCAGCCATTCGGCGCCTGCCTTGGACAATCCCGGCGACTCGCCCCAGTATTCCAGGCTATCGGAGTATTTGTGGTGCCAGCCGGTGACGATCACCACGATGTCGCCGGACTGGATGGCGGGCGTTGCGTTTTCGAGATCTTCGGCAGTCACCAGCTCCCATCGTTTTTTGGGAATGCCCAGCACCACGCCGTTGCCGAAAAAGCGCCCGGGGTCGATCGCCGCCAGATCCGCCGCGCGCTGGACCAGATGGATCGGCGCGTTCATATGGGTGCCGGTATGCATGGAGGTGGCAATCCGCCAGGCAAGCACGCCGTGCTGGGCGTGTTTGACCGCGCGGTGCATCTTCACATCCTCCTGGCCGGGCATGGAAGGAACGCCATGGCCCCAGATATGACTGAGCTCGACCATTTCCAGGCCGGAATAGGGATCTTTCACGATGGTCATGATTTGCCTCTCTTTTGATTAATTTGGTGTCGCCGGTTCGCCCGGGTATTCTGCAGCCGTGCCGTCGATGTTGAATCGATCGGTCTCCTTCGGACCCGCCCCATGAAACTGCCGCGGCAGCCGCGGTATTCCGGGCTGCCGCAGCGTGGGGATAGAATCCCGGAGGGGTGCGTCCGGGTCAGATCGTCATGATGGTTGTGCCGCTGTTGCCCATCAGGCCGTAGGTCTGGGCCATGGCCACTTTCGCATTCTTCACCTGGCGCTCGCCGCAGCGGCCCCTGAGTTGATTGGCGCACTCGATGACCTGCCATAGTGCCTGGGCCGAAAGCGCCTCGCCGTGCGAAGAAAAGCCGCCGCTCGGGTTGACGGGCAGCCTGCCGCCGATCTTCGTCTCGCCGTCGCGCAGCATCTTGTCCGCTTCGCCATCTTTGCAGAACCCGCAGGTTTCCAAGTATACCAGGTAGTGCCAGGAGCTGTTGTCCGGAAGTTCCAGCACATCGATATCTTCGGGGCCGACACCGGCCTTTTCATACGCCTGGCGGGAGGCCGAGTAGCTTTCACTGAGCATCGGCGCTTCCGGAACGGCCGGGCAGGAGACCGCCGAAATACGGATGGTCGGGTCGCCGT
This sequence comes from Pseudomonadota bacterium, assembly GCA_023435265.1. GTDB lineage: Bacteria > Desulfobacterota > Desulfobacteria > Desulfobacterales > Desulfosarcinaceae > UBA2230. The sequence goes on along the minus strand of JAEYRZ010000117.1, from coordinate 65,706 downwards.
ACATGGAGCTTCCCATGGTGGTGGCATTGATCTTCACCGCCTTGTCGGCTTTGGCGACCAGTTCTTTGTCGGCCGTGATAATGACCGCCGCGGCGCCGGTGCTGACCGGGCAGATCTCGTACAGCCTGAGCGGATCACAGACATAGACCGACTTCAGAACCTCTTCCAGAGTGTAAACCTTTTTGAAGCGGGCGTGCGGGTTCTTCGATCCGTATTCGCTCATCAGCACCTTGACCAGTGCCAGATCCTCTTCGGTGGTGCCGTATTTGGCCATTCGTTTGCGGCACTCCAGCGCCCAGTACACCGGGTTGGGCATACCGCCCATTTTCCAGCGGATCACGTCCCGGTCCTGAACCGCATTGTCCGATTTGGCGGTCAGGAACCCTTTCGGCGACACGTCGGCGCCGAAGGCCAGCGCCGTGTCGGTTTCTCCGGCGGCGACGCTGTTGAAGGCCATGCGAATGGCGGCTGAACCGGTGGCGCAGGCGTTGTAGACATTGACCACCGGCACTCCGGTTTCGCCGAAAATGCTTTCCAGGTATTGGCCCGAGAGGTGGCCGGCGTTGCCGCCGTAAATGAAGATGCCGGCCATGATGGCCTGGATTTTCTTCCACTCGATGCCGGCGTCCTTAAGCGCGCCGTCAACCGCCACGGCCGCGAAATCGGCGAATACCTTCTCCGAAAAACCCATCCAGGGGTGTATCCCGGTTCCTATGATATATACGTCTCTCATCGTCGCAATCCCTTCTTGTGTTTTTCGTGACTTGCTTATTTCACCGCTCTGAAGGCCCAGGTCACCACGTCCTGTTTTTCTTCATTGGTAAACATGGAAAGTGTGGTGGTTTCCATTTCCATCCCCAGCTTCAACGATTTCAGATCGGTTTCGGTGATGATGCCCGCCACCTGGATCTTTTCGTCTTCAAATTCCACCAGGCCGATGCCGTAGGGGGTAATCTTCTGTTCGGTCTTGAAGGGCGGGGGGCAGGGGTAATATTGGATGGTGTAACTCGCCAGCTTGCCCTTGCTGGGCAGCAGGACATCTTTCACGCCTTCTCGCGAGCAGCCGGGGCGATGTTGATAATGCTCCTTGGGAAAGAAGTAGGTTCCGCATGATTCGCATTTCGCGCTCATCAAGCGTACTTCGCCGGTCGACCAGTCCACTAAATTGGGTATGCGCGCCACCTTGTTCTGCATGTTGTTCATTCTCGTATTCCTCCTCGGTGATCCAAAGTGATTGAAGCAGTGCTATCGGCCGACGAACTTCGGGGCTCTTTTTTCCAGGAACGCATTGACGCCTTCCGTCTTGTCTTCCAGGCTGAGCGCCAGGGCGTACATCTCGTACTCGTACTTCAGACCGCTTTCCAGCGGCGCCTGCATGCCGTAGTTGACCGCCTGCTTGGCCAATTTGAGGGCCGCTCCGCTCTTTGCGGCGATCTTCCCGGCCATCTCCCTGGCGGTGGGCATCAGTTCGTCGAGCGGTACGACGCGGTTGACCAGGCCGATGCGGTCGGCCTCCTCGGCGCGGATGATGTCGCCCGTGAAGATCAGCTCCTTGGCCCGGCACACACCGATCAGGCGCTGCAGGCGCTGGGTGCCGCCGCCGCCGGGAATGATGCCGATGTTGATCTCCGTCTGGCCGAACTTGGCTTTGTCGGAAGCGATGATGATGTCGCAGCCCATGGCGATCTCGCAGCCGCCGCCCAGGCAGAAGCCGTTGACCGCGGCGATCACCGGTTTGGGCAGTTTCTCCACCATCTCGCCCAGGCGCTGAATGTTGTGGGCCATGAAGGGCGTGGTCTTGTTGAATTCCTTGATGTCGCTGCCGGCCACGAATGCCTTGCCGTTGCCGGTGAGGATCAGGACTTTGATGTCGTCATCCGCCGCCACCTCGGCGATGGCCGTTGCGAACTCGGCCCGGGTCTGATTGTTCAGGGCGTTCATCGCCTCGGGGCGGTTGAACGTGATGACAGCGATATTCTCTTCTTTTTCGAAAATGATGTTTCCGTAGGTCATACGACCCCCTTAGGCGGATAGTTGATGTTTGCGCATGCCGTAGTGGCACAGTTTGCTCAAGGCTTTGACTCCGGAAATCAAAGAAGGGAACACCGGAAGGTCTTTTCCGAGCTCATCCATGATCACGTTTTTATACCGGTTGTAGCCGACGATCATGCAAACGACCACCGGTTTGCCCACCTCCTGGACGATTTTCTGGATGATTTTTTTCTTTACCGCTTCCTGGGTATACTCGAACCCGGCCAGAATCAACACGGCCGCGTCGATGTTCGGATCACGGAAGGCGTCGGGGAACGTGGTTTCGAGCGTTTTGGTGAATCCGATTTTGGTTACCGAAAAATAGAGGTCGACCGGATTGCCCACCGGCGTGTCGAACATGTCCTTCAACTTCTCGGTCGTTTCCGATGTCAGTTTGGGAAGTTCCAGGCCGAAGTTCGCGCACAGGTCGGAAACGACCACACCGACGCTGCCGGCCAGGGTGATCACGGCCACCCGGTTGCCCTTGGGCAGGGGCTGGGTGGAGAAGACTTTGGCGAAGTCTTTCAATTCCGTGAAATCGTCGGCCATGATCATGCCGGTCTGCTTGATTGCCGTTTCGACGATCCTGGAGTTGCTGGCGATACTTCCCGTGTGACTCATGGCGGCACGCGCGCCGGCTTCGGTGCGGCCGCCGCTCAGGAACACGACAGGCTTTTTGGCGGCGACCTTTTTGGCGATGCGGGTCAGGTTTCGGCCATCGGAGATGTTTTCGAGATACATTGAAATGACATCGACGTCGGCTTGATTGCCGAAGTATTCCAGCAGGTCGTTCTCGTTGACATCGCATTTGTTGCCGAAGGAGCAGACGTTCCGGATGTTCAGACTTTCATTCTCGACGATGTCCGACGTCATGCCGGCCGCCAGCAGGCCGGATTGGCCGATCAGCACCACATTGCCGCGCGGGACTTTCTTGGTCATGGGATAGATTGAGGTCACGATGTCGCGGGAGACGATTCCGGAGCAGTTCGGCCCCATGACGCGGATGTTGTTCTTCCTGGCGATATCCACGATCTGCTGCTGGTACACCTTGCCTTCGCCGCCCATCTCGGCGAATCCGGCGGACTCGATAATGATGGCTTTGACGCCTTTTCTGGCGCATTCCTCCACGGCGGCCACGGTTACTTTAGGGGTCGGCAGGGCCGTGACCACCAGGTCGACGTCCCCCGGTATTTCCATCAGCGAATGGTAGACTTTGTATCCCAGGATCTCATCGGCTTTTGGATTGACCGGATAGACCGCACCGCTGAAATCGCTGTCGGCGATATTCTTGACGATGACAAAGCCCAGCTTGCCGGGCGTCCCGCTGGCTCCGATCACGGCGACCGATCTCGGGTTGAAAAATAATTCCATCATGGCGGCATGTCCTTGTGTCTGATTAATTGGCTTCCAGAATAATTCGGGCGTCAACGACCACGGCCCCTTGTTTATAGGCGAAGACGGGATTCATGTCGATTTCGGCGATACCCTCGGCCCGATCGACAAGGGCCGAAAGCTTCAAAAGCATCTCTTCCAGGAAGGGGACATCGACGGGATCCTGCCCGCGGTATCCCTCCAGCAGCTTTTTGCCTTTGATCTCACTGATCATTTCGGATGCATCCTGTTTTTCGAGCGGTACGATGCGGAAGGCGACATCTTTCAATACTTCGACGAATATGCCGCCCAGCCCGAACATCAGGACCGGTCCGAACGAGGGATCCCGGGTCATCCCGATAATGACTTCGGTGCCGGCTTTGGCCATCCCTTGAACGGAGACGCCCTCGATTTCGGCATCGGGGAATTTGGCGGTGCAGGACGTCATGATGTCGTCGTAGGCCTTCTCGACCGCGGCCTTGTCTTTCAAGTTGACTTTTACACCGCCGGCATCGCTCTTGTGGGTGATGTCGACCGAGGAGATTTTCAGAACCACGGGGTAGCCCATCTTGTCGCTCAGGTCCACTGCTTCGGCCCTGCTTTTCGCCAGCCGGGTGTCCGTGCAGGGAATACCGGCCTCCTGCAGGATTTGCTTGGCCTCGATTTCGGTCAGAACCGTCCGTTTCTCTTCTTTGGCGCGATTCAATATCTGACTGATAGACATGGATTCTCCTTGATAAACTTGATCGACTCGTAAAAAGGGCAGATCAACCACAGAGAACACAGGTAACTTAGTAAGGCCATAATATTTTTTCTCTGTGTCCTCTGTGCCCTCTGTGGTTTAAAAGACTTTTTGCGATTTCATCAAACTTGATAATGCCTGATTCCAACTACTGGGCGGTCAGGCCGCCGTCCACGAAAATCGTCTGCCCGGAAACGAAGCCGGCCGCATCCGAAGCCAGAAAAACGCAGGCTCCGACGAGATCCTCGGGCATTCCGATGCGCCCCATGGGAACCAGCGATGCATACTTCTTGGCCAGCTCGGGATTCTCGGCGATGTGCCTGGTGCCGGGGGTGATGATCAGGGCCGGTCCGATGGCATTGACCCTTATGCCATGGGGCGCCCATTCCAGGGCCAGAGCGCGGGTGATCAGCTCCACGGCCCCCTTGGTGGCGCAGTAGCCCGTATTGCCGCCGGTATATCCACGAATACCGCGCACCGAGGAGAGATTGATGATGGCGCCTCGTTTTTGTTCTTTCATGACCCTGCCGGCGGATTTGCAGGCGATCATGGTCCCCTTTACGTTGACGGCGAAGATTTTGTCCCAGTCTTCCATGGGGTATTCGAAGGCATCGCGTTTGATGTTCAGGCCCATGGCGTTGACCAGGATATCGATGCGCCCGTACTTTCGCACCACCGTATCGATCAGGTCGCGCATGCTGCTTTCGCTGGTGACGTCCGACGCCACCGCCAGGGCCTCGCGGCCCGATTCGGCCGTGATGCGGGCGGCCGCTTTGTCGATGGCCTCCTGATTGCGGCTGGAGACGATCACGGTGCCGCCGTGCAGCGCCAAGCCACGGGCCAATGCTTCGCCGATGCCCCCGGCGCCGCCGGTGACGACGGCGATTTTGCCATCCAGTTTAAATATATTCTTCATCAGCGGCTCCCTTCCCATTGTGCGCCGTCGTTCATTCGGCGGGTTTGAGCATCACCTCTCCGAGGTTGACGTCGGTTTGCGTCTTCACCTTGAATTTGCGCGGAGCGTACCCCGGCTGTTCGACGGTGAGGCTGTAAGTGGCGTTCGGTTCCAGGCCTTCGAACTCGAAGTCACCAAAACTGTCGGAACGGACCTGTTTCGTAAGGCCGCTGCCCGTCAGGGTGACCACGGCGCCGCCGGCGCACTCTCCCGGCCGGTCCTTGAGCACCACTTCGCCGGCGATGAAGCGTTTGGGCAGTCCGATGTAGCGAATCGCCGGCTGAGTGCCGTATTCGGGATGCAGCGCTTCGCCGGCGCCCTGCGCCATCAGCCGGGTGATTTCGCTTCTGGGATCGTCCAGGTCGCCGAAGACCAGCGCGCCGGTGGGGCAGGATTCCACACAGCGGGGTTGCTTATCGCCGGAATCCAGGCGGTGGGCGCACAGCGTGCACTTCTGGGGCAGTTGTTTTTCTTCGTTCCAGAAGATCACTCGGTAGGGGCAGGCGTTGACGATTTCTTTCTGCCCCTTGGCTTTCACCGGGTCGATCATGATGATGCCGTCCTTGCGCCGGTACACGGCCTCATTATCGGCCGCGCCCAGGCACGCGGCGGACCGGCAGTGCATGCAGGGAGTAGGGATGTAGGAGACTTTGGGCTTGGGATAAACGCCCCGCTCGACTTCCTTGACCTGCATCCAGAAATGATCGTTCAAGGGTTGGGCGGCCGAGTAGCCGGGATAGTCGTTGCCGTAGTGTTCATCGCGGCAGGCCAGGAAGCAATTGAAGCAGCCGCTGCATTTGGAGACATCGATCGAGATGCTGTAGCGTGCCATGAATCAGCCCTCCCATCTTTCAATTTCGATAAGGCAGGAATTGGGGGTCATGCCCGGCGCATTCCGGGACAGCATGCGCGAAGGCGTCAGCATGCTCACGCATCCGCCCTTGTCGATGGAATCGGCTTGTCCGGGGACCAGGGGATCGTATTTGGCCGAGGATGCGTAGCTGTGAATGATGCCCGGGCGCAGGCGTTCGGTGACCACGGCGATGCACAGCACCGAGGCGCGGTCGTTGTAGAGGCGGACGATGTCGTGGTGCCGGATGCCGCGTTTGGCGGCGTCCTGCGGGTTGATGCGCGCCGGCCACCAGGCATAGCCGTCTTTTTTGATACGGTGCACGGGGATATCGTCGAGCCAGTCCGTGTGCTTGTCATAATGGCAGTGGAACGTGAAGCGCGGATGGGGCGAAAGCAATTGCAGGGGATATTTCTTGAACAGCTTGCTGTGATGGCCTTCCCAGCTGGGGATATACTGCACCATCACCGGCCGCTCGGTGTCGTCCGGGAAGTGCGCCTTGAGGCTTTCCGAGACGAACTCGATCTTGCCGCTGTAGGTTCCGAGCTGGTCGGCCTTTTCGGGGTTTTTACGCTTGGGGTTGTTCAGGTCCGGCGTATCACAGGCCCGTCCTTCGGCGAACCAGCGCAGCGAAGGCGTCGGTTTGTAGTCATCCTTGATGTTGATGATATGGTACCCTTTGCGGTTGAACTCCTCCCAGCTGATCTGCTTGGGCAGGTCCGAACCGTCGAAGAAGGTCTTGATCCAGTCCAGTTCGGTTTTGCCGTCGGTGAATTCTTCCTTGCGGCCGAGCCGTTCAGCCAGCAGCGTGAAGATTTCAAAATCCGATTTGGACTCCCACAGCGGCTCGATGCACTTCTGCTGCCGCACCACGATGCGGAAGTTGCAGCCGCTGCTGGCGTGCACGGTATAGCCTCCGGCCGCCGCCCATTCGCCCACGTCCTCGCGTTCGAAATTGGTGCAGGCCGGCAGGATGACGTCCGCCATGCGGGTTTCGCTGTTGTACCAGCAGTCCTGGTTGACGACGAACTCCAGCTTGGGGCTCTGATACATGCGCACCCACTTGGTGGTGTCGCTCATGGTGCCCATGAAGGAGCCGCCGTAGCGGTAGAACAGTTTGACTTCCGAGTAGCCCTTCATCGGGTATTCGAAATGCTTGAACTGCTGCTCCAGGGACTGCCCGCAGAAGCCTTCGCCGTACCAGCGCACCGGCGGGTTGAGGATCGCCTCGGGAACAGTCAGGCGCCACAGGCGCTGCTTGGTGGGATTGATGGGCAGGTGCTTGGCCAGTTTGGTGGTGGCCACGCGGCCCATCAAGTCGGCATAGCCGGGGAAGGCGATGTCGGTATCCGACGGCGCTCCCATGGTGGTGCCCCAAATCGTGCGGCCGGGTTTGCCCAGCCCCTGCATGGCCTGCAGCAGGACCATCATGCGCGCCCACTCGGTGCCGTAAGCCTGCCGGCAGGCGCCGCCTTCGCCGCCGCGGGCGCCGGCCGAGAGCACCGTGCGTTTGGCGGCCCACTCGCGGGCCAGGGCGCGGATCACGCGCGCCTTGACGCCCGACTCGGCTTCGGCCCACTCCGGCGTCTTGGGCTGGCTGTCGGTTTCGCCCAGGACGTACTTTTTAAATTCATCGAAGCCCAGGGTGCGTTCTTTGACATATTCCTTGTCGTAGGTTCCTTCGGTGATCCAGACATGGGCGATGGCCATGGCCATCGCGGCATCGGTGCCCATGCGCGGGGCGATCCATTTGCCTTCCATCACGCCGGCGGTGAAGTTGTGAAAGGGGTCGATGAAGACCATCTTGACGCCCCGCTCCTTGAGCCACTGGCGCCACAAAGCCGAATCCTGGCCGGAGTAGGTGCCGCGGGTGGAATCGGGATCGTTCGACCAGAAGACGATCATCTCGGCGTTTTTGAGAGAATCTTCCAGAAGGTCGTACTGTTCGGGCATGCCCAACCGCCAGAAGAAGCCGTAGGTGTGGGTGGCGCCCCAGTGCCAGCCCTCCCAGCTGTCCGGGTTGTCCATTACAGGCGTGAATTCGAGCATGTTCATGAAACGCGCGAACGGTCCCATCTTGTAGCCCACGATGCCCCAGTTGTGATGGGAGGAGGTCAGGCCGCTGATGGCCGAACCGCCGTAGGTCTCCTTGACACGCTTGATCTCGCCCGCCACCAGGTCGAGGGCCTCGTCCCAGGAGATGCGGACATAGCGCGACTTGCCCCGGTTCTGAGTATTGCGCGCGCCGTGGGGATCGAAATCGACCCGCTTCATGGGGTATTTGATGCGTTCATCGGAGTAGAGACGCCGTTTTTCTGCGTGAACAAAGGGGGCAAGGGCGAACTTTTTGGGCGGCGAAAATTTGAGGTCGCCGGCTTCGATGGTCCACGGTTTGAAATCTTTTTCATCCGCTACCAACGGTCGGACCCGGACCACTTTGCCGTCCTGGACATATACCGAAACGGGTCCGCAGTTGGTGCAATTGGTGAACACTTTTTCCGTCATGGCGATTCCTCCCGGCGGTGATTTGGCGGCACAGCCTGCACGATCATTTTTACAGCACTCGTTCCAATCCTCACGGGCTCGATTGCTGTTGCATATATTTGAATTGAGTTTTACAAAGTGCAACCATTTTCTTTCCCTTACGTGATACCCGATGAATTGTCAACTTCATTTCTCATCCAAAAACAAGGCGCCGCAGGGCTTGTGCGGGGTGCTGCCCGGGAGGCTCCACATCGCGGCGGAGATGCCGCTGCAGAGCTCCCGGGTGGCGTTCGGGCGTGATTAAAAGGGGCTCACTGCATCAGGTTGGGAACGAATGTCGCGATTTGGGGAAAGATCAGCAGCAGGACGATTTGAATGAGATCCGAGATAATGAAAGGGATGACGCCACGGTAAACGGTTCCCATGGGTACCCCGGTGATGCCTTGAATGACGAACACATTCATTCCGACCGGCGGCAGGATCATGCCCATTTCCATCAACTTGATGGCAATGATGCCGAACCATATCGGATCGTACCCCAGCCCGATGACCACCGGAAAAATCACCGGTATGGTCAGCAGCATGATGGCCAATTCGTCCATCAGGGCGCCCAGGATGATGTACAGGAAGACGATCACCAGGAAAATGATGTTCCGGTTGACTTCCAATGTGCCGACCCAACTGGCCAGTTCGAACGGCATGCGGGTGACCGACAGGAAATAGTTCAGCAACATCGCCCCGACAATGATCAGGAACAGCATGCCGGTGGTCTGGGTGGTCTCCTTCAGGCTGTCCCTCAGGTTCGGCCAATTCACCTTGCGGCGGTAGAGCATTGCCAGAAAGGCCCCGAAAGCGCCGATGCCGGCCGCTTCCGTGGGGGTGAAAATGCCCAGGTAGAGCCCCCCGATCACCACCAGGAAAAGAATCGCCACTTCGCCGATGCCCTTGACCGCCAGAAGTTTTTCCCGGAGCGGGAACTGGGGGCCGGGAGGGCCGAGCAGTGGATTGCGCTGGGTGACCACGATGATCACCAGCAGGTAGAAAATCGCCTGAATCACACCCGGTATGAAACCCGCCAGGAATAGCTTGGCGATCGACTGTTCGGTGAGGATGCCGTAAAGCAGCAGCATGACGCTGGGCGGGATCAGGATGCCCAGCGTCCCGCCGGCGGCCAGGCTGCCGGTCGATAATGAGGGCGCATAGTTATATTTATTCATCTCCGGCATGGCCACCTTGCCTAGAGTTGCGGCCGTCGCGATGCTGGACCCGCAGATCGCGGCGAACAACGCGCTGGCCGCCACCGTGGCCATGGCCAGGCCGCCCCGAAACCGCCCCAGCCAGATGTATACCGTGCGGTACATATCCTCGCTGATGCCCGCGGTGAAGGCGAAGGAGCCCATCAGCACGAACAGCGGAATGACCGAAAGATCCTGATTGGCAAATGTGGTATAGGGGACCGTGCGCAGCAGGCCCATGGCCGGTTCGAAACCGAGCAGCAGGCCGAAGCCGATCACGCCCACCAATCCCATGGTGATGCCGATATTCATGCGGGCGAAAATAAGGGCGACCAGTACCAGGATTCCGATGACACCAACGAGAGACGGGTTCATCCCTTATTCTCCTCGCTCTTCTTGAATTCGACCAGCTCGCCGATATCGACCTTTCTGGTCGTTTTGGAGATTTCGGACAACTGAACGATCAGCACCAGCGCGAAAACCGCCATGCCGATGCAGGTCGGCGCGACGAACGGATAGGACGGGATCAGCAGGACCGAAGAGGTCAATCCCGAGGCTTTGACTTCGAAAATGTAGCGGTAGCTTTGCCATACGAGCAGGGTGGTGAGGGCGATGGAAAGCACGGCGGTGAAGATATCCAGCGCGTTCTGCAGGGGCTTTTTCAATCGTTCGTAAACCAGGTCGACCGCTACGTGTGATTTTTGTTCGGCGCAATAGGCGATGCTGAAAGGGATCAGAACGGCCATCAGGTACTCGGTCAACTCGAAAGAGCCCTGAACGGGTGCATTGAAGATATAGCGCATGATGACATCGATTGAGATCAGCAGCATCATCAGGATCAGCATGGTCATGCTGATGGCGAGCAATATCCGATTGAGACCTTGAGTGATACGTTTCAGCATGCGGCACCCCGAATAGGCGTAGAGAACGGGCGGCTGCGCGGACAAACACCGCGCAACCGCCTGGATTTACGTGTTCCCTGTAGGGTTGACTATTTGGACAGCTCCAGGGTGGCGTCCAGGATCTGCTGGGCATCCTTGAAACCCTTGGCTTCCATGTCCTTGACCCACTGGGCCCAGATCGGTTTGCCGCCCACTTCCAGCCAGCGCACGCGTTCCGCATCGCTCAGCTGGATCACGTTGGCTTTCTGGCCCTGGGCCTCGATGGTCTTGAGCGTCTCGGCCTTCATGGCATCCATGAACATCCGCCCCCAGAACTTGGAGCCTTCCAGGCCGCCGACTTTCATGATGGCGTCCTGAACGTCCTTGGGCAGGCTGTTCCATTTATTTTTATTCATCGCGATGGAGAAGTAGACCGCCGGGAATACGCCTTCGGTGTAGTGGTTGCCGACTTCATAGAAGCGCCAGACATGGATGGCTTCCCAAGGTACGCCAAGCCCGTCGATGACGCCCTTCTGCATCGAAATGTAATTGTCCGGCATGGGAATCAGCACCGGGACACCGCCCAGGGCCTTCATCATGTCGGTGGGGGGGCCGCCGGTCATCCGGATCTTGAGCCCCTTCATATCTTCCATGCTCTGGACCGGCTTGCGCGTGAGCAGGGTGTAGGGCTCGCTGGTATAGAACAGCAGCACCTTCACATCCTTGTACTCGTTCTGGATCGAGGGGAATTTCTCATAAAGCTTCCACAGTACTTCGCTCCCTTTTTCGGCCGAGCGGAACGGCAGGGCCGGCAGGCTGATCACGTCCGAGAGCGGCGTCATGCCGGGCCAGTAGCCGTGAAAACACCAGCCGACATCTGTGATGCCGGCCTTGACGGCATTCCACATGTCCTTGCCTTTGGCGAGGGTCTGGCTGTGATACGACTGAAATTTGATCTGGCCGTTGGTCGCTTTTTCCACCTGCTCCAGCCAGGGTATCACGCAGTTGATGGTACTCCAGCCGGTGTCGGGATTTTGTTGTGCAAACCGAAGCGTCGTCGGCGCGGCAAAGCCGTTTGCCGCAATGGCCGATACGAGCGCTGCCAGGACGAACATGAAGGCGATTCGCTTTCTCATGGTGCACTCCCTGTCTTTGGTGTTTGTGATGCCCTCGGCCCGCGCTTCACTGTGGAAGCAGGAGCGCGAAGGGGAAGTAGAAGAAAATTGCATGTAATCTTGCACGCGGAAAATCGCCAGTCAAGCATATTTTCGTTACCGGGCGTTTTGTTTGGCTTACGGAAAACGCCATCGCATTCGGGGCATGACCATCGCTAAACCTTTTTGCGTATTTCGAAAAAGAGAACTTGACAGCCGGCCCGCTTTTCACTATCGATTCCTTTATTTGCAACATGGTTGCATTATTTGAAACATATATGGATCGTATGATGCGTCCGCCCGCGGACCGAACTTCAGGAATGCCGACCGACATGAACTCGGAAAATCTTTCATCTACTGAAAAAGCGCTCAAGATTCTGATGAGCTTCGTCCCCTCCAATCAGGAAATGGGCACGCTTGAAATCAGCAAAAAGCTCGGAATCCACAAATCGACTGTCAGCCGACTGCTCCACCTGCTGGCCGGCAATGGTTTCTTACAACAAAACTCGGACAATAAGAAGTATTGTCTCGGTCGTTCGGCCGCGGAGATCGGAAATGCCGCCACAAGATCCCTGAGCAACAGCATCGTCGCGATTTCCCAGCCCTTTCTCAGCGAATTATCCCGCAAGGTCGGCGAAAGTGTGGCCCTCGAGGTGATTTCGGGCAGCAATGTCGTACTGGCCTGCCATGTGGAGGGCCAGGGACATATTCGTTTTTCATTCCGGCCCAGCGAACAGGTTCCCATCAACGTAACAGCGGGCGCCAAGGCGATTTTGGCCTACAGCGCACCAAGCGTGGTCGATCAGGTGCTGAAAAAGAAGTTCACCTTCTTCAACGCCAATACCATCATGTCCAAGAAAGCCTACCGGGCCGTCCTGGAGGAGGTCAGAAACACGGGCCTGGCCTTTGACCGCGGTGAGCGCTACGAAGACAGCTACGCCATCGCGACCCCGATTTTCAACCACGAGAAAACAGCGGTGGCCGCGGTGGTCATCGCGGGGCCGGCTTTTCGGATGACCGATGCGTTCTTGAAGGAGGTTTCCGCCCCCCTCAAGCAAACCGCAGCTGAAATATCTCAGCGCCTGTTTCATTCCTGATCCGATAATTCTGAAATAGCCGGACGATATGATTCCGGCCGGGTAAATCGATGAGACGTCGTCTGTTTTTTGGCTGGTATGTGCTGGCAAGCGCCTTCGTCATTCTTTTTTTCGTTCAGGGCGCCCGTTCGGTATTCGGTCTGCTCTTTAAACCGATAATCGCCGAGCTGGGATGGAGCAGGGGTGAGGTTTCGGCGGCGGTCTTTCTCAATATGGCCGTATTCGCCCTCACCTTGACGGTTGTGGGGCGCCTCTTCGATCGCTACGGCGCCCGCCGTGTGATTCTGGTTGCCAGCCTGTTCCTGGGGTTCGGCCATATCGGCACCGCCCTTGTCGAATCCTTATGGCAGTTTTGCCTGCTGTACGGGGTGATCACCGCCATCGGTTTCGGAGGCACTTCGATTCCGCTGTTCGCCGCCCTGACCACCCGCTGGTTCCACCGGCACCGCGGGGTGGCGGTCAGTCTCGCTCTGGGTGGAGGCTGCCTCGGTCAGTATCTCCTGGTTCCGCTGGTCACCCTGCTCAACGCATCTCTGGGCTGGCGCTGGGTATTCGTACTGATCGGCCTCGCCCTGCTGGTGGTGAATTGGGGCATGACGCTGTGGTTGATCCGGGACGATCCGGCCGCACAAGGACTCGTGCCGCTCGGGAGAGAAGCGGCGAGCGCAGGCATCTCCGGTTTCAGCGAGCACGATCTTTCACTGCAGGCCGCCATGCGCACCTCGGCCTTCTGGCTTTTCATGGTGGTGATGATCGTCTGCGGCGGAGGCGATTATCTGGTTCTTCTGCATCTGGTGCCCATGGTGACCGACTACGCGGTATCGGCCGAAACCGCCGCCGGGATGCTGGCCTGGTTCGGCTTGTTGAGCCTGATCGGGGTCCTTTCCGCCGGCCGGGCGATCGATCGCCTGGGAGACAAACTCCCGCTGGTGCTGACGTTTGTGCTGCGCGGCGCGCTGTTCCTGCTGATCTTGAAATATCAGACCACCGCCGCGTTCTATCTGTTCGCCCTGGGATTCGGGTTCACCATGCTGATTACCGCACCGATCACAACCACGCTCATGGGGCGGCTTTTCGGTTTGACCCATCTTGGCCTGATCACCGGTGTCATCACGACCGCCCATCATCTCAGCGGAGGCCTCTGGGCCTATCTGGGAGGCTTCTTCTTCGATCGACATGGAGACTACCGGCTCGTTCTGAGCCTCTACGGCATGGCCTGCCTGGTTGCGGTCGTTTGCGCCGTACTGATCCGTGAAAAGCAGGTGGACGAAACTGCGGCCGCCGGATTCAGTCGCTGAACCGGGCTACGTGGGCGCGTTCGTATGCCTCGAAGGCGGGCGCCTCAGGGGCGGGCAAGCGGTTGAACGGTCGGTGTGTTGAAAAGCTCGTCGAAAACGTACTGCTTGCCGGCCCGGAAATGCTGTTCCAGCACGGAACCGGCTTCTTCGACATCTCTCTGGCGGATCGCCTCCAGGAGCTGATGGTGCTCCTGCACGACCGCCCTGGCCCGCTCATGATGCAGGCCTTTCAGGGTGGTGCGCAGGTACAGCTGCTGGTAGATCGAGCGAAAGTAATCCGCCAGGCCCCGGATCTGGGCGATTTCGATGGTGTAGGCGTGGAATTCCTGGTCGAGCAGGAATTGCTCGCGGGTGGTCTGTTCGGCCAGCGCTTTTTCACAGCCCTGCTGGCATCTCTGCAGAGCCTCGAGATGCGCCGGCGTCAGCCTGCGTATCGAGCGGGCGATGGTTCCGCCGGTGATGATCCCCAGTATCTCGTAGAGACAATCCGCCTCGGCTTTTGTGATCCGGTGTACCGTGTAGCCCTGGTGCGGAACGAAATCGAGAAACCCCTCTTTGGCCAGCATGGCCAGAGCCGTATTCACCGGAGTCCGGCTGACGTTGAAGCGCTTGGCCAGGTCGGAGAAAATCAGGCGCTGCCCGGGAACGATTTCATAATCGAGCATCATCCTGCGGATATTTTTGTATATCTTCAAGGCCAGGTTATTGTCGCTGGCCAGGGAACTGTTCGTCAACACGGTTGAAAATCTCCGCCGGTGCGAAACTCGACCCCTAATAAGAGGTTCTGAATCGAAGCCGGTCGATGCCATAAAATAACATGTAAAATTTCATGAAAAACACGCTTGTGTCAATATCAAAATGTATTCTTTTCGCGCCGCGGCATTCCTGGAGGAACGCGTTTCTTTAAAAGGTAGGGAAATCCTCCGGATGCCGAAACTTGCCTTGACGGTGCAAACCTTTATATTGTAAACGTTGACGTTCTGGAAGGGGATAGGATGAGGTGGGTGCTTTGTGTGAAACTTTGCATACAGGACACTGCACGCCACTGCGAACGCAACGTGTCGTCGATGCAACCTCCATGACCACGGCCAACGCCCCGTCCGTCAAGGTTTCGATCGGTTCGATTCAGGATTTTGTAAAAATGAGGAGGAGGTTGAGTCATGTTCAGGCCATTCAAGAACATCCTGTTTGCAACAAACCTGTCTGAAAACTGCCGCCAGGCCTTCGATTACGCCGCGGCGCTGGCCACCCGCTATCAGGCCACCATCGTGCTTCTGCATGTCATCGAAAAAATGCCCGATTATGTGGAAGGCCGTTTGCGGGGCATGCTGGGAGAGGAACAATGGAAGCGCATGGCGGCTTCTCACGAGAACGACGCCCGCCAGGTTCTGATCGCCAAACAATCTTCCAACGCGGTGATCCGGGCGGCATTGTCGCAGTTCTGCGACCAAGTCGGCATCGATGACGCCTCGTGCGGCTTTCACTCGCGGGAAATCGTGGTTACGGACGGCGATGTGGTCGAAGATGTGATCGAAACCAGCAAGAACTATAACTGCGACTTGATCATCGTGGCCTCTCGCGAGGGTTTCATTAGCGACACCAAGATCGGGAACACGATAAAGGCGATCCTACGCAAATCGAAGGTGCCCGTTCTGGTCGTCCCCCCCGTATCCGAATAATCCACTCCCAGTTCAGAGCCGGTGGACCGTGTTTATCGCGTGAGGAGCGCTAATGCCGCCTGTTATCTCGATCGTCAGTAAAAAAAATTCCGGAAAAACGACGCTGCTTGAAAAATTGATTCCCGAGCTGAGAAGCCGAGGGGTGCGTGTGGGCACCATCAAGCACGACACCCACGGATTCGAAATCGATCACAAGGGCAAGGATACCTGGCGCCACAAGCAGGCCGGGGCCCAGACGGTCGTCATTTCCTCGCCCTGGAAAATATCGCTCATCAAGGATGTGGAGGAAGAACTCGATATCGATCAGATTGCAGCACAGTTTTTCGGCGATATGGACCTCGTGATCACCGAGGGCTACAAACAAGCCCACAAACCGCAGATCGAGGTTTTTCGCAGCGCGGCGCACCGCGAACCACTGCATTCGAAGGAAAACAGGAAAAACCTGGTGGCGGTCATGTCGGATGTGCCGGTCGATCTGGGAGTGCCCCGCTTCGACATCGACGATGTAAAATCCCTGGCCGACTTCATCCAGAACGAATACCTGCACAAACAGCCGGATTCGGCAAACGGCTGAATCGTTCGCCTTTTGTCCGGCTGTTTTCTACAGGTATCTCATTCGAACGTGAATTGATCGCGCTTTGAAAAGTTTAGGAGGAGATATGAGAGATATCGTCATCGTGTCCGGCACCCGGACGGCCGTTGGCAATTTTGGTGGAACGCTCCAGAATACACCCGTGGTCCAGTTGGGCGCCCTCGTGTTGAACGCTGCTTTGAAGAAAGTGGGCCTCAAGCCGGTCGCCGGTGAACGGGCCCGGTTCGCACCCGACGGACTCAAGGATCAGGCCCGCCTGCCGCTGGAGGAAAAGGGCTATGATTATGCCGAAGACCTCCAGCCGGTTGCCGTGGACGAAGTGATCATGGGCAATGTGGTGGGTGCAGGGCAGGGACAGAACGTAGCCCGGCAGGCGATGATCCGCGCGGGCGTCCCCAAGGAAACACCCGCATTCACGGTCAACAAAGTCTGCGCCTCGGGAATGAAGGCGGTCACCCTGGCCGCCCAGGCGATCCGCAGCGGCGAGGCCGAAATCATGCTGGCCGGCGGCATGGAGAACATGAGCATGATCCCGTATGCCCTGCCCTCCGCACGCTGGGGCGCACGCATGAACAATGCGGAGCTCGTCGACCTGGTGGTCTTCGATGGTCTGTATGAAATCTTTTACGGTTACCACATGGGCATCACCGCCGAAAACATCGCCGAAAAATACGGCATCTCCCGACAGGCCCAGGACGAACTGGGCGCCTTGAGCCATCAGCGGGCGCGGAACGCATCCGCACAGGGATGGTACAAACAGGAAATCGTTCCGGTAACCATCCCCCAGCGCAAGGGCGACCCGCTGCTTTTCGAGGTGGACGAGCGCCCCATGGAGACCAGCCCGGAAAAGATGGCCAAACTGAAGCCCGCTTTCAAGAAGGAGGGGACCGTCACGGCCGGCAATGCGTCGGGAATCAATGACGGCGCCGCCGCTCTATTGTTGATGAGCGCCGAAAAGGCGCGGCAGCTGGGACTTGCTCCGCTGGCCAGGATCCGCGCCTGGGCCTCCGGCGGTCTGGACCCGGCTTACATGGGCCTCGGCCCTGTGCCGGCGGTGCGCAAACTGCTGCATCAGGAGAATCTGCGCATCGACGATTTCGGCGCCATCGAATTGAACGAAGCGTTCGCCTCGCAAGCGATCGCCTGTATGCGCGAGCTCAAATGCGACCCGGAAAAGACCAACGTAAAAGGCAGCGGCATTTCGATCGGCCATCCCATCGGCTGCTCCGGCGCCCGCATTCTGGTGACGCTGCTCCACGAAATGGTGCGCAAAGACCATGCGCTGGGGCTGGCTTCTCTGTGCATCGGGGGCGGGCAGGGCATGGCGGTGGTGCTCGAAAGAGCGTAGACCCCAACAAAAGACAGCGTTCGTAATGAACCGGATTTTCCGCCCGCATGGGCGGAGATCCGGTTTTTGTTTCGCAGCTTCCGGTTGATCGGCCGGTCTCGGGATCGGAATCGGGATATCCAGTTCGATTGCGATGCCGATCCGGCCCCGACTCGGAATGATATGGGATACTTATATAATATATGTACTTAGGATCAACGCCTGGCTTTATTCATTCCGCAGAGCATCAATCCCGGCTCCGCATGCAGGGAATTCAACGGCTGCGCGCTTGAGGCTTCATCCAATCCGCCGGCGGCAGGCCTCCAGGGCTTCGGGTGTGTTGACGTTGATAAACGATTGCAGGGTCGGATCGGCTTGTTGCAGCGTTTCGGAAGGCACGCGCTGCAGGTGGATGCGGTCGAAGAAATCGATGATTTTCAAGTTGCCCCGGGCGAGTTGCGCTTCGATCGGTCCCAGGCAGCGCTTGGAATAGACAGCACAAAGCGGCTGATAGCAGCCGTTATGGAATGGGACGACGGCATCCAGTTCAGGCCTTATCGCTTCCAGCAGCATCTGGATCAATGCCTTCTTTAAAAAAGGTGCGTCGCATGGCACCACGAAGGCGTAGGGCGCCCTGCAGCGCGTCAGGCCGGCGTGAACACCGGTCAGAGAGGAGCGGGCTTCGAAAATGTCGGCGACCACCCGGATCGGCCAGCGGGAGTAAGCGCCGGGATCGCGTGAGACGATCAGGATCTCCTCGAAGAGCCCGTCGAGAGCGGCGAGCACCCGGTCCAGCATCCGTTGGCCGTCGAATTCCAGCAGGGCTTTGTTGCGGCCGCCCATGCGGGAATTCAGCCCGCCCGAAAGGATCACCGCACAACAATGGGTCGATGGGTCGCCGCCGGGCACGTGCGCTAGCCTCCGATGTGGACCATCTGGCCGCGCAGCCCGCAGTGACCGTTGAACGAGAGCAGGTGCTCGCGCTTTTTCATGGATGCGACGTGCATGAAGATGGTTTCCAGTTCCTGATCCGTGGCTCCGCGGCGCAGCGGTTCGATGATGCTGATCTGCTCGTCCGACAAGAGGCACGGGCGCAGATGCCCGCTCGACGTAAGCCGCAGGCGGTTGCAGGTACCGCAGAAATGCGCGCTCATCGAGGCGATCAGGCCGATTTCGCCGACGCCGTCCTTGAAGCGCAGCCGTTGCGCCGGTCCGTCGAATCCATCGTGCTCGATCGCCGCAAGGTCGCCGAGCGCTTCGAGGCGTTCGCGGATTCGGCCGGCGGGATAGAATTGGTTGTGCACGGTGTCCGGACGGGTTCCGATGGGCATGTATTCAATAAACCGCATGTGGAACGGATAACGCCGGGAGAGTTGCGCCAGGGATTCGATTTCGTCATCGTTGTACCCCTTCATCACGACCGTGTTGATTTTGATGGGGGCGAAGCCGAGATCGGCCGCCAGCATGATTCCTTCCCAAACCGTATCGAACAGATCGACGCCGGTGAGCACCCTGAATTTTTCCCGATCGAGCGTATCCAGGCTGATGTTGAGACGTCGCAGGCCGGTTTCTTTCAGCGGCCGGCCGAAGCGCTTCAACAGCGTCCCGTTGGTGGTCAGGGCGATGTCCCGCAGGTCCTTCAAGCCGGAAAGGCATCCGATCAGGTCGATGATGCCGTTGCGGACCAGCGGTTCGCCACCCGTCAAGCGCACCTTCCGGATGCCCAGGCTGGTGGCCACCTTCACCAGCCGATGGATTTCTTCAAGGGTCAGAAGTTGCCGGCGGTCGATGCGTTCGGGTGCCGCAGGCGCGCAGTACCGGCAGCGCAAATTGCACCGGTCGGTCACCGAAATCCGGAGGTAGCGGATATCGCGTTGAAAAGAATCCTGCAGTCTGTGTTCGGAATGGTTCAGCATGGCAATGACCTGTTCACCAGCAGTTGGGCGTTGAGGACCTGTCCGGCGGCAATCGCGGTCAAGCCTTCGGGAATGGCGGCGACGACGGTCGCCTCCGCCACGGAGTGCAGGCGGCTGGCCTTTTGTATGGGGTGGAACAGCGGCAGATCGTGCGGTTGTTCCTCGATGGTGCCGAAAACGAATTGTGTCCAGTCGATATAGCGGCCGTTCAATTCGCAAGCCGAACGCACCCGGATGACGGGCAGCCGCGGATCGGTTTCCCCGGCCAGCCGCAACAGGCCGGGCAGGGCAATCTGCAGAAAACCCATCAGGTTGGAAGGCGGGCCTCCGGGCAGGATGAAAACCGCCCGGCCGTCGAGCATCCCGAATCCCACGGCCTTGCCGGGGCCGATCCGAATCCGGTGAAAAACCTCCTTCCAACCAAGCTCCTGAAGGATGCGGGCCACCAGGTCCCGGTCTCCGGTCCAGGCGCCTCCGCTGGTCAGGATTGCATCGCAGTCGGAAAGAGCACTCTTCAAGGCCTGTCGGATTGCTTCAGGATCGTCGCGGACGACGGCCACGCGGGTCGGCATCCCATAACGGCGGCACCAGGCGCAGAGGGTTACGATATTGCTGGCGTAGAGTTTGCCTTCGGTAAGCGGGTGCCCCGGAGCCACCACCTCGTCCCCGGTGGCGATGACGGCGACGCGCGGGCTTCCGTAAACCGGTATTCGAGAGTGGCCGGCGGCCGCCAAAATGCCGATCTGGCCCGGGGAGAGGCGTCTGCCGGCGGCCGCCACGCGCTCCCCGGACATCACATCGCTGCCCTTGAGTTGAATATTGCGTCCCGGTTCGGCATGATTGCAGGCGAGAATGAAATCCCCGTCCCGGCGTACATATTCCTCCGCAAGGACGGCATCCGCCTGCCCCGGGATGCGGGCGCCGGTCAGTACCTGCACCGTGTGTCCCGGACGGAGCTGCCAGCGCTCCTGGCCGCCGGCCGACGCCGTTCCCATCATGCGCAGCCGGACGGGCGCATCGGAGGAGGCCGCAGCCACGTCGGCCGATAAAACGGCATAACCGTCTTTAAGGGATGCGTCGATCGAAGGGGCGTCCACCCGGGCGAAGAGGTCGGCGGCGACCACCCGTTCCACTGCATCCAGGAGCTCGACCTTCTGGACAGGCAGAGGATTGAGTCGTTCCAGGGTCAGGGCCAATGCCTGATCCAATCCAAGCGGAAGGTGGTCGATCACATGCAGCTCCGTTTCGTCGTGCGGATTACGGACATCACTTGCCAAAGGGGCAGACGGGATAAGAACATGTTTTGCACTTGAGGCACAGCCCCCCGTGGCCCAGGCCGGCAACTTCGCGTCGCGTCATGCGTTCTCCGGCCAGGACGCGCGGGTAGATCAGGTCGAACACCGTCCGGGGCGCAAACAAGCCGCAGGCCGGAATGCCGAGTACGGGCACTTCACCCAGGTAGCCCACCATGAACATGGCGCCCGGCAACACGGCCGAGCCGTAAACCATATCTCGAAGGCCGGCGCTTTGCAGAGCGAAACGGGTGCGGTCATCCGGATCGACCGACATGCCGCCGGTGGTGATGAGAATGTCGGCCCCCTCGGCCACCAGCCGCAGGGCCGTATCGGCAATGCGCCGGTCGTCGTCGGGCAGGAATACCACTTCCTGGACGCGCCCGCCGAGCTCCGTCACCTTGTTGCGGATGATGGGTTCGAATTTGTCTTCGATGCGGCCGTAGAAAACTTCATCGCCGGTGATCAGCACCCCTGCCGACACCTTTTTCAAGGGGAGCACCCGCAATACACCAAAAGGGGCGCTCCTGGCAACGGCGACCGCCCGCGCTACATTGCTGCGCTCGATCAGCAGCGGAATGGCGCGGGTGGCGGCTACCTGCTGTCCCTTTTGGACCAGCGAATTGCTGTGCCGGGTGGCGCACATCACGTCTCCCAGGAAATTGAATTCCTCGAGAACCGGCACCTCGACCTTCAGCAAGCCGTCCAGCTGGGCCTTGAGGGCCAGCTTGCCTTCGCGCGGCGCTCCCTGCCATCCGACCCCCGAGCCGCACAGGGCGGCGGCCAGTGCCTCGGCCGCTTCGTCTTCGTGCATCTCCGCCGTCTCCGGCTTGAGAATGTACAGATGATTTTTGCCCAGTCGACGCAGATGGTCCAGATCTTCGGAGCTCAGGACGTGGCCGCGCTGAAACGCCGGTCCCTTGAACTCGCCGGGCCTGATTTCGGTAATGTCGTGAGCCAGGGCCTGTCCCAGGGCATCTTCGATTTTTACGACCTGTATCATGATGTTGCCTCCTCCGCAGCATCGCTTTGCACATGGTGGTTCTTCAGGATTTGAAAATAGCTTTCACCGGCACATGGCCGGCACAGGACCAGGCCGTCGATCCGGCGCTCCCGGCCGTCCCGGACCGTCTGGCCGCACCGCTCGCAGAGGGCATGGCGGCGCGGCGGTCCGGGCATATCCCACTCGGCCAAATGGACTTCGACCCTTTGGATGTCGAAAAGCATCTCGTCGGGCATGCGCTGATACCCCTGGAGTTGCTGGCGAAGCGGATCGGTTTCGTCCGGGGCGTAGGCCGCGGCCAGTCCGCGCGACGCCTCGGTGGAGACAATCCGAAAAGCCCGGCGGCTTTCCAGATGAACAAAGGTGGCGGCATTGATTCCGAAATCCTTGAACTTGAGCGTACGCTTACCCATTCGGCAGCCGGTGACGCTTTCGATGGCGTCTGTGGCGCAGCGGTCGATTTCGACAAAAACCATGATTTTCTTTCTGTTTTCCGGCGCCTGGGGATTCTCGACACCGATCAGGCGGCACCCCAGCATGGCCATGCGGACGCCGATCACCTGTCCGGCGCACAAATGGCCGTGCCGTTCCACCGAGGTCTGCAGCAACGCTTCGAATGATTTCATGTAATCGGGGTCCTCTGTCTCGAGCCGATAGGCAGAATGTGCCAATCGACCGGCAAAATCAACGGAAAATTTCCCGGAAACGGAAGTCCATCACTTCTTGAACGCCGTAAGCGATTTTTTTATACGAATCCATCAGTTCATGAGCGGCTTGAGTGAGTTTGGCGCCGCCGCCCTGGTCGCCGCCCCGGAAGGATTCGACCAGCGGTCTGCCGACGGCGTGCTCCATGTCCCGAATGGCGCCGCGCACCCGCCGATAGGAGACGCCGGTCACCTTGGCGGCCTGCAGGATCGATCCATGGCTGTGAATCGCGTCCAGAATCGACATGCGGCCCTCACCCAGGATCGGTTTGCCTTCGAATTCGAGCCATACCTTGGAGCGGATGGCCCATGAGCGGTTGTCGGCAGGTTTCATCGCAATCGCCTCGCTGTCGGAAGGGCGGCCTCGAAGTGGCTTGATTTTCAAGTCTTCGGCCTTAGATTGTATAACTAATTGCATGCAAAAATGGGCATGTCAATTCTTTTTATCTTCCCGGCAGCATGCGTTCCGCAGCCGTGCCGTCATCCACATGTCCGGCCAAGCGCGCGGGGTGGATGGATACGGTTTAATTTCATGTTGATCAATAACCCATTTTAATGCAATCTGCCATACGATTTTCGGGCGGTGAACCGGCGGTCGGCGATTCGGGAATTCAGAACACACAGGAGCGACAGGCATGGGTGGCCAGAGAAATTTGACCATGGCGGCATATGACAGCATCAAGCAGATGATGCTGAATTATGATATCGTACCGGGACAACGCCTCATTTTCGTCGATCTGGCCAAGCAGCTCGGCGTCAGCCGGACTCCCGTCAACAACGCCCTCAGCATTCTGGCCAAAGAGGGGTATCTGGATTTTGTTCCCAACCAGGGCTATTCGGTTCATAAATTGACCATCGAGGAGGCCGAGTCGCTCTATGAAATCAGGGAAATCCTGGAACTGGGGACGATCGGAAAGGCCATTCGCAAGCAAACCCCTGAACAGCTGAATGAGCTGTGCGGCAAGAAAGATTTGTACGAGAGCTCGATCACCGACCGCGTGCGACGGCAGTTGTTCATCCTCGACACCGAGTATCATGCCACGATTATCGGTATGCTGGGCAATCAGTTCCTGGTCGATCGGTATCGTGATATCTGCCAGCGCATCTTCCTTCGGTTCCGCACCGAAGATCTGCGGCTCGATCGGCAGAAAGAGATCGTCCGCGAACACGACGCGCTGTTTCAAGCGGTGCGCACCCGGGATGTTGAATGGGCCAAGAGCCTGGTGAAGGAGCATAATGCCAACGCCAAGGACAACCTTTTTGCGATAATTTTTCAGAAAGAGGAGATGATCGGAAAGCTGAAATAGAGAGGCTCGGGTATTTTCGCCCAGCTTTCGCTTTCAAGGCAGCAATCCGCTTCGCTTTTCCGTCATCGGGGTTGCGGCCTTCCCCATGGCCGGTTGCGGACCCGACAGCATTCCCCGGAAAGCACCGGCTCTCGAATCAGTCTCTTGACCTGCCTTTGTTGCGGTCCCAACCCCAATTTTCGTAATATTGCCAGCTGGCGATTTTGTTGAGTTTCTTGAGCGTGAGGTCTTTCTCGAGCAGACTGGCGCGCAGTACGTCGCCGATCGACAGCAACCCCAAAAAACGACCTTCTTTCAGAATGACGATGTGACGGATGAAAAGCCCCAGGAACATCTCTTCCAGCTTGATCAGGGGGGTATCGTGGGCGGCGTTGAACAGCCTGGAGTGCATGTGGTCGCCGACCGAAGCGGTTTGAATATCGAAGCCCGGTTCGGCCGCGCTTCTCAGCAGATCGCGCTCGGTCCATATCCCGACGATCTGATCGGGCTCCTTTTCCACCAGAATGGCACCGACCCCCGCACGGTTCATCATTGTGACGGCCTCGGCGAGCGTGCGTTCGGGAGCGATACTGATCTTAAGGGGCTTGGTCTTGGTTCTGAGGATATCTTCCGCGGTTTTCATAACCCTCCTATCGTTTGGACGGAATCCGGGTCGGATCGGAAATTCAAAGCCGCTGATCGGCGGCGTCTCTGATTCCGGGTAAGATAACCACTTGGGGGTAAAGTGAAAGCAGCCGTCGGGAATGGGGCGCCTTTGCGGGATCCGCAAAGGCATCAGAGGATGTAGGGTACTTTCAGATTGTAGCTTTTATACACCACGAAGGTTTCCACCGACTGCACGTCGGTGAGGCGTGAAACTTCCTGCGTGTAGAATTCAAGCAGGCCGAAATCTTCTTTCAGCAGAACCAAAAGGATCAGGTCGAATCGTCCGGTGACCACGCTGACCGATACCACCCCTTTGAGCGTACTGAATTCGGCCCCCTTTTTGACCAGGTTCATCGTGGCCAGCTTGACGCCCACCATGACCAGGCGGTGATGCTGAAGCTTTTCGCAATCGACCAGCCCGGCGATCTCCAGGAGCCCTTCTTCTTCCATTTTGACGATGCGCGCCCGCACCGTGTTTTCGGCGACGTTCAATGATTCGGCGATCGTCTTGATCGGGGTCCGGCCGTTTCGGAGCTGTCTGATGATCGCAATGTTGATATCATCGATTTTCATCGCCCTCTCCTGTGAAGTGGCAACGCCGTCAGTACCTCAATTGATCGGTCAGGTCAATGCCGCACGACGGCTTTCCGGGCGCGGTCTGCAGCACTCAATCCTCCTGAACTGCGGATATGGCGTTCAGCGTGTCGGGGTCGAGCGATTCCAGCGCCTGCCCCCTGAAGATGAGTTCCCTGATCTGGGTAAAGACATTGTTGAAGTTGCTCATCACCAGATTGAAATGGTCCGTCATCGGATCGTCTGCCCCCAACTCGCCCTGAAGTTGGTCGGCCAGCAGGATTCCGGCGCGATGATATTTTTCGACTTTGGACAACATCGCCTTGCGGATCGCATGCCGCTCACGTTCCCGCGCGATGATCGGCAGCAGCCGCTGCACCGAAAGCTCCACCAGGATATCGCGCGGCGTGTTGAAACGATTCGCCACCAGTTCAAGGGAACTCAGCGAACGCCGGCTGATCACAAAGGTTTTTTGGATTCTTTCATTCCGTTCGGCCGGAGATTCCTGGCTGAGCCTCAAGGCGATGGCCTTCAAACTTTCGATATCCTCGACAAGGTAATCGAAAATCGATTTTTGTTTGATCCCCAGCTGCCCGGCCACGATGCTGATGGTGCTGATGCAACCCGAGCTGAGACGAAAGGTCGCTCTGACCGACTGCCTGCCTTTTAGGTCATATGAAAGGGCGCTTCCGCCATGTTCATCTTCATTGTGAAATTCATCCATATTCGTCTCCTTTCCGTTGCATTACTAAAATAGTATCCAATCAAAAATAATGCAATGAAAAGTTGAAAGCTTTTATTGACATGCGAAGAAAAGCTTTTACTATGCATCCAACAAAAGTTTTCAGTATTACGACATCACTGGAAAAAGGAGGTTCATTATGTTTCACTCTGTTTTTGGTGTGCCGGGTTTCAGGTCGATGGGCCCCTTTGAGGAATTGAGCCGGATGCGGCGCCAAATGGACCGCATCATGGAATCTTTCTTGAATCGACCTGCGATGGGCGTCAGCGCAGGCGTATACCCGGCGCTCAATCTGACCGAGGACGACAATTCTTTTTACCTGAGGGCCGAATTGCCGGGCCTTGAGGCGAACGACCTGCAAGTTCAGGCAACCGCAAACAATGTGACCATTTCAGGAGAACACCGGTTGGAAGCGGAAGACGGTTCGGCCAAGTATCATCGCAGGGAACGCGAGGCCGGAAAATTCTCACGAGCCGTCGCGTTGCCCAAGGAAATCGATGCCGACCGCATCGAAGCCCGGATGTCCAATGGTATCTTGGTCCTGAAAATACCCAAAGCCGAATCGGCCAAGCCGCGACGCATTCAGATCGGCGGCTGAATTGTGGAAAAGGAGGATTCCAGCCATGACTGAAACAGGGACGAAAGAACTGAAAGTGCAGCAGAAGCAAGAAGTGTCATCGCCGGCCGAACAGACCCGGCCGGGTGCTGTCTTCTCACCGAAAGTCGATATTTTTGAAACCCACCAGCAGATTACGTTGCTGGCCGATCTCCCGGGTGTCAAACCGGAGGATTTGAAGATCGATCTGCGCGACAACATCTTGACCATCAGCGGCAATGTGGCGCCTTTCGAAGGTGCCGATGAGCGCGATATCCTGATCGAATACGAAGTCGGTCAGTTCTACCGCCAATTCACGCTTTCTCAAGTCATCGACCAGGCCAAAATCGATGCCCAGATGAAGAACGGTGTGCTTCATCTCAGATTACCCAAAGTGGAGAAAGCATCGCCGCGCAGCATCAAGGTGTCATCCTGAAGCCTGCCGCACGCGATCTGTACCTGCGGCCCGCGCGGCGGGCCGCAGGCGCTGCGCGAGAGGCTGAACGCCGGTAGGGCTCACCATACTTCGGGATATCCGATATCCACGAAAGCCGCCTCCATCTTGGCCTTATGGCCGCTTTCCATGGCCGCCAGCTCGAGAAAAACCTTCTGCTGTTCAGGGTCCCGGCACACCCGGGCCAACTCGCTATAATGCCGCATGGCCGCTTCTTCCTTCTTCATGGCCAGTGCGACCGCCTCGGCAGGCCGCATGTCGAAGGACAACGGCTGTTCTTCGACAGTTTCTGAAACCTGAAAATCCTCCACGCGCGGAAAGTGGATCGCCGCCGATTCGTCACTCTTGAAACCTTCCAGTATTTCGCGGTGCCCTTTTTCTTCTCTGGAGAATTGGAGGAACATTTCCTTGAGATGGGCGTTCTTCATTTTTTCCGCGGCTTCCCTGTAGAACATGAAGGCTTCAATTTCGTTCTGGATGGCCGCAGCAATTATTTCCCGGTAACTATTCAGATCCATCGGTACCTCCTTTTCGGATGCGCACTCCGATTCCTCGATTATTCGGCATCGATGAGGAGCAGAATGCCCCCGCCCAGAAATACGAAGTTGGCCCCCCAGGCCGCGGCCAGAGGCGGCAAAGCCCCGCCGTAGCCCAGGGAGAGGCAGAAGCTTTGAAATATCCAATACAGAAACGCGACGGCGATTCCCATGGATACGGCGATCGGCAATCCCTGAGTCATCTTTTTTCGCGCGGTGAGCCCCATCCCGATCAGGCCCATGATCACGCACACGAACGGATAGGCCGACTTATGGTACAAATCGACCCGATACTCGTGCGCCGTGTACCCTTCTGCTTCAACACGGTCGATATAGGCGGACAACTGGTGTACGTTCATTTCTTCGGAACGGCGGACGACTTCGCTGAACTCGTCTGGCTGCAACCCGATTTTTACTTCACGGGCGGCGAAGGTTTCAGCGTGAAGCGCGTTGGCTTTCGTGTCCAGCGTTTGCTCGAGTCCGTTATGCAGGATCCATTGCCCTTCCTGGAAACGGGCTTGTTTGGCGTCCAGTCGGCGGATCAGGCGGAAACGGCTGTCGAAAACATAATGGGTGAATCCCTGAGCGGTTTTGCCGGAAGGATGAAACAAGGCGATATGGGTGATGCTGTGAGGTCCCTTGACCCAGACATTCTCTTGTTTGACGGCGAGGTTGCTCGATTTGCGGATCTCGCGATATTTGATCTGGTTCGCCTTGAGCATGGTGAGCGGGTTGATCGATTCGGAGAGCAGAAAAATCAACAGCCCCGCGACGATGGACAGCGTGATCACCGGCTTGAAGAGCGTATAGATGCTGATGCCGCTGGCATTGAGGATAATAATTTCATTATGCCTGCTCATCAATCCGAACGTAATCAGGATGGACATCAGCAGAACGACCGGAATCAACTGGGTACTGATAAACGGCAGCTTCAGGAGCACATATTGAAAAGCCCGCCAGATCGATATCTGGGCTTTCAAAAACTCGTCCATGTTCGTCAGATAATCGATGGCGATGATCATGCCCAGGACGGCGAGCAGCCCCAGGACAAAAAACTGAATAATGGTTGCGGCGATATACTTGCTGATCAGTGTCATGCTTCGCGGCTTCCTCTTGCCGCAGTGCGCCGGAACTTCATCCATCCGGCGAAGCGTCCAAGGACCAGGGGGCGATCCTTCATGCTGCGCAGGTACAGGAAGAGGCCGATCCCGCCCAGGACGATGTTGGGTGTCCACATGCCCAGGAGCGGATGATAGGCTCCGGATTCACCCAGCGACCATCCCACCGAGAGAAGCATGTAGTAAATCAGGAATAAAACGATGCCCACGACGATGCCGAACGAGCGTTTATCCCTTTTGGGCTGGATGCCCAGCGGAATGGCCAGAATTCCCAGCGCGAAGCAGGCGAACGGCAGCGCGAACTTTTCATGATAGCGCATCAAGGCATTATAATAGTACCTGTTGCGCTTGGTTTTGAAGGACTCGATATAGGCGCGCAGTTCGGAGACGGTCATCGATTCGCTCTTGTTGGACAAGTAGCTCAAGCGCATTTTTCGGTCGAGATCGAACTGCATGTCATATGAGTCGAAGCGCACGGTATGCGCGGAATAATCTTCAAGGTTGACTTGATTCAGGACGCCGTCCAGCAGCGTCAACCGTACTTTATCGTCCTGCAGTTCGGCCGTCAAAGATCCCTTCGGGGCCACAATGGTGTTTTGAATGCCGGCCGTGCGCCGGTCTTCGATAAAGACGTCGATGAGCGTCCTGGTGCGGGTATCGACCTGGGCGACATACAAGGTCAGTCCGTCGAATTCGTCAATGAACGTGCGCTCCTGGATCGCCGCGTCGACATGCTGGCGGGCCATTTCCAGGGTCAAGCGGCTGAACGACCGATTGCCCCACGGCAGGGCGACCGCGGAGACGTATGTCGTCAGGCCCCAGCCGAGCAGGCAAAAGGAGAGCACCGGCACAAGGAACCGGTGCGGATTGATACCGCAGCTCTTGATGGCCATGACTTCATTGTCGTTGGACATGCGCAAAAAAGTCAGCAGCACGGCCATCATCACCGACATCGGGATGACGAAGGAGAGGAAGTAGGGCAGTGAATAAATCACCAGACGGATGAAGACGAGCGGGCTGACGCGATAGTTCAGGATCATATTGACGATATCGAGCACGCGCGTGATCAGAAAAATGAAGGCGAAAAAAAGCAGGTTGATGCCGAAGGGCGGAAAAAATTCGAAGAAGATGTAGCGGTTCAGGATGGTGTTGAATCTCATTAGGTACCGGAAATTCTTAAAAGCGCCGGCTTGCACGTACCGTCCGAAACGGGTTATTCGGCTTCGGAGGGGAGGCCGCAAGGGGCTTTGAAGCGGTTATCTGTTCAGGCCCAACAACGATCGCCAGCCAGCGGGTCTCGGGCCGGCTGTCCAGCGCGATCTTGGCCGTGATCGTCAGCGGCACCGAGAGCAGCATGCCGACCGGTCCGAGCACCCATCCCCAAAACAAGAGTGATACGACCAGCATTGAAAGGCCCAAACCGCGTCCCGTGAAACGCGGTTCAATGAAATTGCCCATGATCAAATTAAAGGCGATATACCCGGCCGCCGCGGCCGCCGCATGGCCGGGGGCCAGTTGGACCAGGGCGGCGGCCTGCGTCTTCGCTTTGATTTGTTCCTGATACAGCGGCAGATCCTGCGAAAAATCATTGACCGATTGACCGACCAGCGCCGCCATGACGATTCCCGCCGACACAACCAGCAGCACCGTGAGGAGGGTGGCCGGGACCGCCGGGACGCCTTTTTTCTGCAGCCAGAACATGAGCGGTGCGCACATGATGGTGATAAAAACCGACAGGACGAAAGGCACCACGATGACGGCGGCCGCCTTCATTCCGGCGACGATCACGATGAACGCCGCAATGCTTAGCAAAATTTCGGATGTGCACATGGTTTTTCTTTTCAGTTTCGTGTCCGAAGGCCGCGTGATGGATTAAGTAGCCTTAAATCCTGGCGTTCGTCAATCGCAGCGGTCCGCAGCCGGCGATTTCACCAGGACCGGCCGCGTGAATCGGCCGTGTTCCGCTCACGGGATGGTGCCTGCCAGCAAATACAACCGCAATCCGCCGTGCTCGAAAGCGTGAACCTGCCGGCAGAATGGGAAGAGTCCTCCCAGGGTGCGTTCCGGAACGATCACCGCCGCATGCCAGCCAGGGAACGCCGAACGCATCCGAACGGCAAGCCGTTGATAAAAGCGCGTCAGCGGCCCGTCCGGTTGCAGGCGCCTGCCGTACGGCGGGTTCAGAACGATCAGCCCGGGCGGGCCGCCGACCTCTGACCAACGGGTGGGATCTTTGAAAAAATCCCGCCGCTCCACTACCACGGCATCTTCCAGATTGCTCTGCGCCACGCATGCGTGCAGGTCTTCCAAAGCCGAAAGCTCGATATCCGAAGCCCAGATCAGGGGCTTGGCCAGGCGCTCGATGCCGCCGGCCGCCTGTTTCAACAGATACTCCCATTGGCGGGGCTGAAAAGACGGCCATTGCAGAAAAGGAAAAGATCGCCTGGACCCCGGCGCCGCATTTTTGGCCTTCAACGCCGCTTCAAGGCTGAATGTGCCAGCCCCGCACATGGGGTCGCACAACGGACGGTCCGGCCGGTAACCGGCCAGTTGGAGGATTGCCGCGGCAGTGGTTTCGCGCAGGGGGGCCCGGGTCGAGTGGGTTTTGATACCACGCCGATACAGATTGGCGCCGCTGCCGTCCAACGAGAGATTCACACGATCCTGGTCGAGGCGCACATAGAGCGTTTGTCGGTCGTCCGCCGCGGGGCTGCAGTCGAGCATCCGCCAGTATTCGGCGATCGTCTCGCCGATCTGCTGTCCGATCGCCTCGCTGTGATACAGGCGTGATCGATGCGCCCGGACTTTGCAGCCGGGGACCGTTCCCGGGGCCATGAAGAATTGCCAGGGCAGCGCCATGACTCTTTTGCGCAACTGCAGAAAATTGGTCGCCTTGAAATCCACCAGGCGCAGTAGAACGCGTCCCGCCGTGAAAAGGTGCAGATTGGCCCGGTACAGATCGGTCAGCCGCCCCCTGAATGCCGCGCCGCCCCGAATCACTTCGGCCACTTGAACGGTCGGCGACAGGCGGGCCAACTCATCGCCCGTAACCGTCTCCAGACCCGGGGTCGCGGTGGCGAAAAAAGCAAGCTGGCGGCCGACCAGGTGGCGCTTGATCCGTTTTCGCAGGCTGTTTCCGTGATCGTTTTGTATTGAAATATCAGGCATGTCGTCTTTTTTTCGATTTTCTCCTTATTGCACGGATGCGCCGAACTGCCAACTCATTTCGGCGCCTGAGCCCGGGATCTGCACGGCGGCTGGCAAATCAGCCCCTCCGGTTCCGGTTCCAAATAAAACGGAACCAGCGCTTCATTTCAAAATTGTACGCTAAATCAGCTGAATATGGCGCTCAGTGGAAGATGAGTCCGAAGAACTACACGGAAGAATAGGCGCGATGAAATGCGGCTATAGTATATATGTATTTAATTCGGATGCTTGTATACTGGGCACAATGTTTGCTAATTCCTCCCGCAGCCGAGAACAGAAAAGGAGTGGAAGAATGTCCTGGTTTTCAAAAGTTTTGTGGGCCGTCGTGGCGCTGTTGTGCGCCGCATCGTTCGTGGCGCCGGCCTGGGCGGCGGACGTAACTATTACGGGCGAGGTGAATGACAGCTATCAGATCGTTTCAGACGGTGAGATCTACGAGATCGCCGATACGCCCAAAGGCAATGAACTGGCCGAGAACCATGTCAATGCGCGCGTGAAAGTCACCGGTCCGGTCGAAGAACAGGACGACATGAAGGTGATCACCGTCAAAACGTACCAGATTCTGGCGGAATGATTTCACCGGTGTCGTGGCCGTGTAGATTGGTGTGGGGTTGCCGCGGTACCAGGCGGCCAGGCACCGCCGATGGCGTGTTAAGGAGTCGGGACGATGCCTAAGAAGAAGAAAGCCCGTGAAAATGAGACGCTCGTCGGTATCGTAACGCCGGTACAATGGGATGAGGATGATCGGGTTACGGCG
This sequence comes from Pseudomonadota bacterium, assembly GCA_023435265.1. Taxonomy (GTDB): domain Bacteria; phylum Desulfobacterota; class Desulfobacteria; order Desulfobacterales; family Desulfosarcinaceae; genus UBA2230. Next base: position 33,161 of record JAEYRZ010000117.1, on the reverse strand, counting down.
GTGGCCCTGTGCGCGACCGATGATGAACAATATCTGATCGAGAACGGAGAACAGTTTCTCGATTTGATTCAGAAATCGATCCAGGCCACGGGTGTGGTCAGCCGGGATGTCAAGCCATCCAGATCGATCACGATTCGAGAGTTTTGCATACTGGAGAGCTTTTGAGGTCGATGACAGCGGCCTGGTGTTCCGCCCTCCTTTTTTATTGGACGAATTTCACGCCCGATAAGCAATTGGACAGTTGATCGATTGAAAACCTGATGATATTGTCCGCCCATTAACGGTACGGATCAGATATCCCCGGCTGAGGGTCGAAACGTTTTACGAGATCGATATCTGAACCGTTTTTTTTATTGCCGGCTTTCGTAGCGCATACGGAAGGCCGGTTTTTTTCAAAGTATCGGTGATCGACGCCGGCATTTTCGCCGCGGCATTGCCCGCCGCAGAGAAATTGAGGTTACATGCAGCCCAAAGATCTTGACTATTTTAAAGAACTGCTCAATCATCAACTCGAAGAATTACTCGCACGCGCGGAAAAAACGGTCAATGCACTGGTCCAATCGGATGAAAATGCCGCCGACCCGGTTGACCAGGCCGCAATCGAAACCGACCGTAACTATACTTTGCGAATTCGCGATCGGGAAAGCCATCTAATCAAGAAGATCAAGACAGCCATTGGCAAAATTGAAGAGGGGACCTTCGGGGTCTGTGAATCTTGCGGTGAAGATATCGCTTTGGCCAGGCTGATGGCGCGACCCGTGACCGCCTATTGCATTCAATGCAAGACCAGAATGGAAGCGATGGAAAAAGTATCCGGCTTTTGAGCCGGTTCACAGCCCGGCCATCCCGCCCGCGATGGAGGAGACTGTGTGCACTGAGCCTCGGACGTGCCAGAGCTGCTATTCTACCCACGCATTTGCGTCACCTAACGACAGAAAGGAGAGCAAAAGAGGATGAACAAGAGTGAATTAATTACTGAGATGGCCAAAAATCTGAACAGCAAGAAAGAAGCAGAGGCCGCCCTCGAAAGTCTGTTGGGCGCCATCACCCAGGGCCTGAAAAAGGGCGACAAGATCACCCTGACCGGGTTCGGAACCTTCAAAGTATCCAAGCGCAAAGCACGCACGGGCCGCAATCCGCGTACCGGCGAGAAGATCAAGATCAAAGCCCGTAAGGTGCCGCAATTCATGGCCGGCAAGGCCCTCAAGAATGCGGTGGCTTAAACTCCGCTCGACGATTCATCCGCAAGGGGGCTTCAGGCCCCCTTCTGTATCGATACATCATCGCATTGGATAGGCATACCGGCGCCCTTGCCAATTGCGGATCCACCAGCACGCGTCCCCTTCTTCGATAACCGCATCCGGAAGAAGGGCCACCTTTCCTCCGCCGCCGGGCAGATCGACCGCAAAATGCGGCACCGCCATTCCAGACACCCGGCCCCGCAGGGAGGCCGCAAGTTCACGGGCATGCTCCAGTGGAACCCGGAAATGGGCCGTTCCGCGGACATGATCGAGTTGGTGCAGGTAATAGGGCCGCACGCGTATGGATAGCAGGCGCATCATCAAACGGGCCAGAACGGCCGGATCGTCATTCACGCCGCGCAGTAAAACAGTCTGGCTGCCCAAGGCGATGCCGGCATCCGCCAGCCGCCGGCAGGCTTCCTCCGAAGCGGGCGTGAGTTCGTCCGGGTGATTGAAATGGATGTTGACGTACAGGGGCTGGAAGCGCGCCAGCGCGCGGGCCAGGCGTCTGGTGATGCGTTGCGGCAGCACGCCGGGCATGCGCGTATGGATGCGCAGCACACGAATATGCGGAATGCGGCGCAGTGCTTCCAGAATGTGCAACAGCCGATTGTCCGGCAGCATGAGGGGGTCGCCGCCGGAGAGGATCACCTCGTCGATGTCTGTTCGGCGGGCGATGTATTGCATGCCTTCCGCCAGAAGGGCGGCCGGCACCTGCCTGCCGCCGGCGGTTCGCCGTTTGCGCATGCAGAATCGGCAATATACGGCGCATTGATTGGAGACCAGGAAGACCACGCGCCGCGGGTAGCGATGGATCACGCAAGGGGTCGGCGATTGATGTTCTTCATCGAGAGGATCCAGCGGCGCTGCCGCATCCTCGAGTTCGGCCGGCGCCGGAATCACTTGCCGCCCCAGCGGGTCGTCGGCGGTCTGGATCAAGGAACGAAAATAGGTGTTGATCCGCATCGGGAAAACATCCGTGACCGGCTTCAGTTGCGAATGATCCGCGCCGCACCGCGCCAATGCCGCGGGCAATGCACCGTCCTCCGCCAGCAGCGTCCGCCAGCCGGTCGATCGGCTCGTCGTCTTTTTCTCCGCCGGATCTTTCATGGCACTATATATCGATGATTCATTCATATGCTTATGAGTTCGTAAGAAGTCTCCAAACTGACGGCGCCGCAAAAAGCTCAAGATCAAGGCGCCGCGAATGCCGTGTCCCGAGGCGTACTGCAGTACGCCGCAGGGACAACGGGATGAAGCGGTGCCGTCATACGTTGAACCGGAAATTGATGATATCGCCGTCCTGTACCGCATAGGTTTTCCCCTCCAGGCGGACGGTGCCCTGCTTGCGCGCTTCGGCATAACTGCCGGCGGCCATCAGGTCGCGGTAGGCCAGCACTTCGGCTCGGATGAACCCTTTTTTGATATCCGAATGGATCACCTCGGCCGCATCCACCGCGGCGGTGCCACGCGAAATGGTCCAGGCGCGCACTTCGTCTTCGCCCACGGTGAAAAAGGAAATCAAGCCGAGCAATTGATAAGAAAGGCCGATCACGCGATCCATGGCCGATGCCTGGATTCCGTACGATTCCAGGAAAACGCGGGCTTCTTCGGGCGGCATTTGGGCCAATTCTTGTTCGAGCTTGACGCGCAGGGCCAGGGCGGATTCGCCCGATTGCCATAGGCCGGACGGCAGGTTTTCGTCTTCGTCGGCGTTATTCAAAATGACCAGCATCGGTTTGGCCGAGAGAAAGGCATAGCCCCGCAAAGCCCGTGCGGCGGCCAGTTCGGGGAAATGCCGCAGCGGCCTTTCGGCGTTCAGGTGCGCGTGGCACTGCTCCAACAAGGTCATTTCTTCCATATCGGGTTTCTTGCCGCGCTTCTGGTCGAGGGCCAGGCGCTCCATGCGTTTTTCGACCGCCACAAGATCGATCAGCATCAACTCCTGATTCACAGCCTGGAAATCGGCTTCCGGCGACGGCGGATCTTCCCCGTAGGCGCTGAAATTGCGAATCACGTGGATCAGGGCATCGCAATCGCGGGCCTGGGCCCAGACGCTCTGCTCGCGGCCCGATTCCTTCACGTGTTCGCCCGGCGCCGGCAAAAAGTATTCGACCTGGGCGAAAATGGTTTTCCGCGGCTGGTACATGGCCGAAAGTTTCTCCACGCGTTCGTCCGGCACCCTGACGGTTCCGATACGGCTTTCCCGGCGCTGCGGATTGTCGAGCGGACATTTGGTCAAGGCTTCGAACAGCGTGGTTTTCCCGGCGCCCGGCCGGCCGATGATACCCAGTTTCATGCGCGATCTCCATCCGTCTGCATTGGCAAGTGCGTCAAATCGGCGCCTTTAGTACCCTCGATGGTGCCGTAAGGCAAGTTTAAACCGGTTTTCCGCCGGATTGCGTCAGGCGCGCACCAGATCGGATTGACACCCGTTCACGTATCACGGTAGTAAGCTGCCACCTGCCTGCTGTCAGACGCATCTTAATTTCAGGAGACACATCATGGACCCGGTCAAACCGTACCCACCGGCCAGGGGCCAGTCGGTCGTCGGGACCCTGTCCGGCCCGGTGTGCCCGGAGGCGGTTTCGTCGCCCTCCGGCGGGCCGGGATCCTTGGTCGATATTCCGGATCTCTATTTCGCCCTCGACGAACACGGCGTCCTGATCGATGTTAACGCATCCGTGGCTGCCCTGGGATACCGCCGCCGGGATTGGCTCGGTCGCTTTTTCGGCGACTGGATTCACCCTGACGACCGCAACCGCATTCTCGATGCGTATTGCGCGGCGGTTTCCCGCCGAACCGACTTCCGCAGCTTTCAGCAGTTCCGCATCGTGTCAAAAGATGGCCGGCCGCTCTGGTTCGAGGCGCACTCGTCGATTTGGTTCACAGCGGATAAAGTCTTCCGGGCCCATGCGGGCATTTGCCGTGATATCACCCCGCGCATCCGCGGGCAGGAAGCGCTCGAGAAGCAAATCGGAATCCGTACGGCCGAACTGCTGGGCGCAAACGAAGCGCTTCGTAAAGAGATCGCCGAACACCGCGAAGCAGAGCAGGTGCTGCGTGACCGCGAAGCCGACCTGCAGATGGAGAAAATGCACCTGCAGGAAGCCAATACAGCCTTGAAGGTGCTGTTGAAGCGCCGGGATGCGGATCGGCGTGAACTCGAAGAACAGGTGGCGTACAATGTAATGAAGCTGATCCTGCCCTATCTGGACAAATTGCGCATGAACATGATCGATGCGCAGCAATTGGCCTGTCTATCGATCATCGAAGCCAACCTGAATGATATCACCGCCGGTTTCGCCCGCCGCCTTTCCCTCGAGCAGTACAATCTGACTGCAGCGGAGCTCAAAGTGGCCAATTTCATCCGCCAGGGAAAGCGTTCCCGCGAAATCGCCCACCTCATGGCCGTGTCCAGGCGCACCGTGGAGGTACACCGGCAGAGGGTTCGGCACAAACTGCGCATTCGCAACAAGAAAGTGAATCTGAGGACATTTCTGATGGCGATTGCGTAAGCCGGTGCCGCACGCCAACCGCGGAACCGCTAAGGAACTGATTTGCTGCGCATCAGGATTCGATTCAAACGCTGCAGATGCCCTTGTAATTCGGTGAGTCTGGATTCCAGCATGAAGGCCAGTACGGCCATGCGGTTTTCGGGGGAGCCTGCTTTTTCGAGTACGCGATCGATTTCAGCCTGCAGCTTGCGTTGGTGGGGATATTGCTCCAGAAAACGGTTTCTCTCGGCCAATGCGTTCGCCAGCGCCCGCTCCGGATCCCAGCGGCGGTCCGAAGCACGGTTGACTTTGATTTTCAGGCGGCTTGCCATGCGACTTCCTCTCGATCACCGGCCGACGGCGCTGCACCCGGCCGCATTCGGCCGGCCGGTTCAATCGGCAGGTCTAACTTAAGCCTGACCACCGGACCCGGCAAGGGGGCAGTCGCCCTCCAGGGGCGTGTTGCGCTGTAGGATTTCCAGAATTTCTCCCAGAACCCGGTCGGCCTGCCCGGGTGTCAGGCGGCAGGCACCGGCCCCCCGATGCCCGCCTCCGCCGTAGCGGGCCAGAAGGCCGCCCGCATTCACGCGGCAGGTCCGGTTGATGATGCTGTGTCCCAACTTGATGACGCTGTACGGAGGTTCGTTGTAGATTTTGACATTGACCCGCGCCTCCGGAAACAGAGAGTAAACCAGAAAACGATTGCCGTCGGGCGCCGGGTCGATCCCCCGAAAATCGGTCAGCGAGACCAACTGCAACAGGCGCGTATGCGATTTGAGCGCAGCTTCATAAAGCCGATTGGCGGTCATGACCTGCTCGCAGCGTCGCCGCACCCATTCGTCCGCCATGACCGCATCGATCGAAGCCGTGCCGAAAAGGTTCACCAGGTGATCGCAAAAACTCAGATTCGAAGGATCGCGGATCGAAATCGCCATGGATACCAGGAGGTACGGATATCGTTCCGGATGCTCGATTTCATCGCGGTCCAGCTGTGCGGCATCGATCTTGTCCGCCTGGCCGACCAGATCCTCGAATCGGCCGCCGAGACGATCCTCAAAATGTTCAAAGACGAGACGGGCTGCAGACGGCGCGATGCGGAACCGTCCCTCGAAGGGAAGATCGGTCCGATTGGAAATATGATGGTCGAACCACAGTTTGCACGCGCCGGCCAGCGGGAGATTGGCCACCACGTCCGCCGATTCGGTGGTCAGAGCGCCGCTTTGGATCTGATTGGGTTGCGCCCACAGAACCGGCGTCGGATCTCCGAGAACCGCTTTGAGCAGTACGGCGCAGACGATGCCGTCGAAATCGGGGCGGGTGATGATTCGCACGGGCATGCTCTTAAATTCCCCTCCAGTCTGTTCAACTTTAGCAATCATGGGGAGCGAAAGCAAATGGCTGCCCTGTCATTCAACGTCACGAGCGTTTAGAGCTGCTTTCCCGTGGGTGAATACCGCTCGATGATCTTACCGTCAGCGTCCAGTATGAAAATGAAATAGGACCCCTTGGAAGCGTGCTGCATCAGGTCCTCGAACAGAATGGCCTGAATCTCATAGCGCATGCCTTTTTCGCGGGCCATTTGCAGCAGTCCCTGCTGGGCGGCCTCTTTTTCCTTGAACGCCGGTATGAAGGCAATGTCGTGCGCTTCATCACGCTGGCCGGCGATACGCTCATCGCCGCCCGGATTCTGAATCACGACATAAACCCACGTGTCCATTGCAATGTTCATCGCCACTCCTCGAAAGGTTTTACTACAATCCTGAATCCTGGTTGATCAATATGACTTTGATACGCCCCTTGGGAAAGGATTTTTCGATAATCGACCAGTAATTGCAAATCCGATCGGGTCCGCTGCACTCCTGGCAGCGGCCTTTCTGGGCGCATGGGGTACGTTTGTCCAGGCGCAGCGCATTCGCCGGCGCGGCATAGGACTTGATGCGCGTCATGGCCGCCGGCAGGTCGGCGACGATTTTGTTCCGGCCCACCAGGACGATCACCAGGCGCGGGCCGAATGTCAGGGCCGCGACCCGGTTGCCGATCATATCCAGATTGACGAGTTGGCCGCTCTCGGTGACCGCGTTGGTTCCCGTGATGAAAACGTCGGCGAGCAGGGCCTGGCGCCGCCGTTCGTGCTTTGCTTCGAGGCTGATCTCTTTTTCGAAAGTGTCGATGATCGGCCAGCGCGATTGGGTCAGCAGAGCGGCATAAATCCCCGAACTGGTCAAGGTGGTCGAACCCCCGAAGGCGATGCTGCGGATCTCCTGATGCGGCAGAATCTGTTCCAGCACGAGTTTGCGGGCGACCTCGATCGTGTCGGCCAGATAGGTTTCGAAATGGTTCTTGTTCAGGTGATCCTGCAGGGCCTGCAGGCGCAGTTGCCAGTAGTGATGAACAGGTTGATCCACGGGGCTTCCTCCAAGGTTTGAATGACGGTTCGGTACGAAGGCGTTCCGGTCTGTGCGCGGATGCGTTCAGATCTATATAGAACAGGCCTTGAAAGTCAAGCCGGGGCGCATCCCTCGGTTTGCCGCCGGCCGGCCGGAGGGTCTAAAAGAGCTTTACTTTTGATCTGTCTTGGTTATATTTGCCGCAATCTTATCGCCGGCCCGCGTCCAGGAGCGCTTCATGACCGATTCATTCATTATTCCACCCGAACACCAGGAATCATTTCGGCGGCTTTATCCGTATATGGAAGGCCCGCTGCGGCACAACGCGCAGGTGATGTCCGCGCTGTTGTTTTTTCTCAAGCTGGGGGGCGAGAAACTGGCCCGGGTGGCCGTCGATGCATACAACGAGAACCAGCGCCTGGTTGATGCTGAAAACAAAAAGCGCCTGCGCGAGGAAGCCCTGCTGCGGGAAAATCGCGGGGAAGCAGAGGGCGAAGAGATCGAAGGCGAGGCCGGGCAAGCGCCCGAAGCCGATGAGGAGGAGTCGGATTTCGACTAGCCGCCTTCAACCGGAACGTTCCCTTCCGCGCGCCCGACCTTGAAACAAGAATCGCAACACCCGATACAGAACGCTGCAGCATGGGATAATCCGGTATGAGGCCATTGTTCGACCGTCTGCCCGCCGGTCGGGCCCAAACCTACCATGTCGTGCTGGCTTCGGCCGCCATTCCCCATCAGTTGCGCCCCCATGGACGTTTCTGGGCCATTGATGTTCCGCAGGCCCATCGCGGCAGGGCGGTTCAATCCGTGGCGCTCTACCTGGCCGAAAATCCTCCGGCTCCCCCACCGCTCCGCCACTCCGGACAGCGCACCTATTCGGCACTTTTCGTGATTGCCGCGCTGACCGCGATCCACTGGGCGGTCCAGCCGGGTCTCGAGCGACAGTTCTTCTTCAAAGCGTATGGCGCCGATGCAGGGAAGATCCTGGACGGACAATATTATCGGTGCATCACAGCCCTGCTCGTGCACGCCGACGGCGCGCATCTGTTGTCCAATGCCGCGGGTCTGGCGATTTTCGGAACGGCCGTGGCCTCGGTGTGCGGGTGGGGCGTGGGCTGGTTCATGATTCTGGCCGCCGGGGCGCTGGGCAACCTGGGCGCCGCCTTATGGTATGCAGCGGATCACCTTGCGGTGGGCTCGTCGACCGCCCTGTTCGGCGCAGTGGCGATTTCCGCGATGCTGACCTTCAGGTCGCAGCTCCGCCGGGGCACCCTGCGCTCCTTTCGCGCCTGGGCGCCCTTGGGCGGCGGATTGGCATTGCTGGGATTTCTGGGTACCGGGCCGGCGACAGACCTTTTGGCCCACCTGGCGGGCTTTTTCGGCGGCCTCGCCATCGGCGGGGCTTACGTGGCAGGTGTCAAAGATCGCCCGGGCGTACCGATCCAGGTTGCCGGCGTCATGGCCGGCCTGGTCGCTTTAGCCGCCGCCTGGGTCGCCGGACTCTATTCGAGTGGATAGGGCGTCAAGCTTTCGCAGCCGTCCTGCGTCACCAGGAGCGTCTGTTCGAATTGGGCCGACAACGACCCATCCTTGGTGACGGCGGTCCAATGGTCTTCCAGGACGATGAGTTCATAACCGCCCAGATTGATCATCGGCTCGATGGTGAAAACCATTCCCGGCACCAGGTGCACGCCTTCCCCGCGGCGGCCGTAATGCGGCACCTGGGGCGGTTCATGAAAATCGAAGCCGACCCCGTGGCCGACGAAATCGCGTACGACGGAGCACCCTTCGCGCTCGGCGTACGTCTGGATGGCCCAGCCGATGTCACCGATCGTATTCCCGGGGCGGACCATCTGGATGCCCTCTTTCAGGCTGCGGCGCGCCACGCTGACGATCTTGACCGCCTCCGGACCGGGCCGGCCGATGAAGTACGATTTGTTGGCGTCGGCGTAATAGCCGTTCAGGATCGTGGTCACATCCACATTGACGATGTCGCCCGACTCGAGGATGCGGTCGCCGGGTATGCCATGGCAGATTTCCTGGTTGACCGAGACGCACACGCTTTTGGGATAGCCCCGGTAATTGAGCGGGGCAGGGATGCCGTGGTTGCGGACCGTATGCTCGTGAACCAGTGTGTTGATCGCATCGGTGGTGATTCCCGGCGCAAGGAACTCCTCCACCAGGTCCAGGGTTTCCAGCACCAGCCGCCCTGCTTTTCGGATGCCTTCGATGTCGGCCGGGGTTTTGAGCCGGATTTTGGGCTTTTCAGGATGATACACGGGGCGGTAATCGGCCGCCTGGTGCATACAGCACTTCTTGTACTTTTTGCCGCTGCCGCAAGGACATGGATCATTGCGTCCCACCTTCACGCCTCTGCTTGGCTGATTCAATTTGGACAACCACCTTTCCACGCGCTTCTCCAACGACATCCGGGTTTTCGATGTCGAGCATCCGTCGACATATAGATAAGGACCGCATTTCTGTCAATCGATGAACCCGGCCCAGGAAATCGCATACAGCTTTACATCGGGGTCGGTACTTTACATAGGGGTCGGTATCGGTATCGAACAGGGCCGCCGGTATCGTCCGGTTCCGGAAAAGCGGTCTTGGCGCGCTGCAATGTCGCTGGCGATTGCGACTCCGATACCGACCCCGACCCCGTTTTCAGTATGTCGAATCTACACGCGATCGCCTTGCCGGGACATCCTTTCCCGCGGCTGTGGCCAGGTGCGCCGAACGAGCCGACCCACCCTGGATCGGCATCGGATCTGTGATCCGCTGCGGGCGGCCGGCCGCTTCGGCCTGTTTACATTTCCCGGCAAAATCGGATAATAGGAACGTATTGCTTGATGATAAAGGGTGAACACGCATGAGTGACGACCAGGAAAAAGTGAGCGATTTGGAATGGAGGCAACGCATCTTGTGCAGCGACGAAAGTTGTATCGGGGTGATCGGTCCCGACGGCCGCTGCAAGGAATGCGGCAAGCGCTACGAAGGCCGGCTCTCCCCGGAGTCCGATCCGGTCTTACCCGCCGAAGCCGCCGATCCGCCTGACGCGGGCCAAGCGCCCCAAACCAGCGGGACGGCGCCTGCCGCGACGGGGTCGGACGAGGACGATGAGTGGACCCGGCGCCGGTTGTGCGACGATGAGAACTGCATCGGGGTGATCGGTCCCGACGGCCGCTGCACGGAGTGCGGAAAAAAGGCCGACGGCGCGTGAGCGTCTGCGTGCCGGCTGCGCTCACCGGTAATGCCGGTAGTTGATGCCGTACTTCCTGGCTTTGTAAGCGAACTTGCGCACCGTCGTGCGCAGGACCTGCGTCGCCAGCGAGATGTTGCCCCGCGTGTTCTTGAGCGCATCGATGATCATCTCGCGCTCCAGGTTGCCCACCGCATCTTCCAGTGAAAGCACCGGCAGGGTGTCCGATTCCTTGCCGGTCTGCAGGGTCGGGGGAAGGTGGTAGCTGTGGATCACCCCGCCTTCGCAGAGTAGAACCGCGCGCTCCATGCAGTTCTCGAGTTCGCGCACATTGCCCGGCCAATGATAACCCATCAGCATGTCGATCGCCGGGGTCGAGAGCCGTTTGACCTCCTTGTTGTTCTCCCTGGCGTATTTCTCGAGGAAATAGTCGGCCAGCATCAAAATGTCCGTTTTGCGCTCGCGCAGCGGCGGCATATAAATCGGAAAGACATTCAGCCGATAATAGAGATCGCCCCGGAAGGTCCCGTCCTCCACCGCCTGCTCCAGGTTCTTGTTGGTGGCCGCAATGATGCGCACATCGATTTTGATCGTGCGCTGTCCGCCCACGCGCTCGAACTCCTTTTCCTGCAGCACGCGCAGCAGGTTGGCCTGCACGTCTAGCCCGATCGAGCCGATTTCGTCCAGAAAGATGGTGCCCCGGTGGGCCAGCTCGAATTTTCCCAACTTCTGTTTGACGGCGCCGGTGAAAGCGCCCTTTTCGTGCCCGAAGAGCTCGCTCTCGATCAAATTGGCAGGAATGGCCGCGCAGTTCACTTTGATGAACGGCCCCTTGGCGCGGGTGCTGTTGTAGTGCACCGAGTTGGCCACCAGCTCCTTGCCCGTGCCGCTTTCACCCCGGATCAGCACCGTGGCGTTGCTCTGGCACACTTGGGAGATCATCTGAAAAACTTCGCGCATCTTGTTGCTGTTTCCCACGATGTTGGTGATGCGGTACTTGTTCCCGAGTTCGTCCCGCAGGCGCTGATTTTCCTGCCGCAACTGCTCTTTCTCGAGCTGGATCGTTTCCAGATTGATGACGTGCTGGGCAATCATGGTGGCCAGTACCGAGAGCAGTTTCTGACCCTCCTTGAGGCTGTAGGCCGGATCGAACGGACGGTCCACGCTCAGGGCGCCGATGACATGGTTGCCTTTCTTGATCGGCACACAGATAAAGGAAAACTCTTCCTTCGCCTTGAGCTTTCGGCGGGCCGCGGTGCGGTCCAGGAAAAGCGGCTCCTCGCTGATCTTGGGAATGGTAACCGCTTTGCCGCTCTGGATCACCCGACCGGTGATGCCTTCGCCCAGCTTGTACTTTACCCGTTCGATGGTGCTTTTGGATAGGCTGTGCGCCACCTCGATGCCGATCTCGTTGCGCAGCGGGTTGAGCAGGGAAACCGTGCCGCGCACCATGTTCATGGAGCTGGACAGGATGTCGAGGACTTTATATAAGGATTTCTTGAGGTCCAGGTGCTCGTTGAGCGCCTGGCTGATTTCGTAGAGCAGGGTGACTTCTTCGATGCGCTTCAGCACGGGTCGGCCTCCTTGAGGAATCGATAGCCTCGAATATAACAAAATTGTAAGATATGGCAAGCACTTCGATCCTGCACATCGACATGGATGCTTTTTTCGCGGCCGTCGAACAGCTCGACAACCCGGAACTGAAAGGCCGCTGTGTCGTGGTGGGCGGGGAAAGCGGCAGGGGCGTGGTCGCCGCCGCCAGTTACGAGGCGCGCCGCTTCGGCATCCACTCGGCCATGCCGGTCTTCATGGCCCGGCAGAAATGCCCCCAACTGATCGTCGTGCCGCCGCGGCGCGCGCGCTACAGCGAACTTTCCCGGCGCATGTTCTCGATTCTGGAAAACTATTCGCCTCTGGTGGAGCCGGTTTCAATCGACGAGGCATTCGTGGATGTCGGCGGCTGCTGCCGGCTGCACGGCGCACCCCGGGAGATCGCCGCCGCGATCAAGGCGGATATCAAAAACAGCCTGCAGCTCACCTGCTCGGTCGGCATCGCGCCCAACAAGTTTCTGGCCAAAATCGCCTCCGATATGCACAAGCCCGATGGTTTGACCGAGGTGCCCTGCGAGCAGGTCGCTGATTTCATCGCCCGGCTGCCTGTCGAGAAGGTGCCCGGGGTGGGGCCGCATGCCGCCGCCATCCTCCTCTCCCTGGGCATCCGCCAACTCGGCCAGGCAGCCCATTACCCGCGCGAGCTGCTCGTCCGCAAACTGGGCAGGTTCGGACACCGCCTGATCGAGCTGGCGCACGGACGCGATCGTTCGACGGTCACCCCGCACATGCCGGCCAAGTCGATGAGCAGCGAAACGACTTTGCTGCACGATACGCGCGACCGCGAGGTGCTGGCCGCCCACCTGCTGGATCAGGCGCAGAGCGTGGCGCGCCAGCTGCGGCGCCATCGGGTGCTGGCCCGCACGATCACGCTCAAGATCAAAACGGCGGATTTTAAATTATACACCCGCAGCCGGACCCTCGAGGAGCCCGTCCAGGACTCCGAGGGCATCTACCGGACCGGCCTTGCGCTGCTCGAGGGCTTTGCCCTGAAACTGCCGGTACGCCTGATCGGTCTCGGCGGAAGCGGATTGTGTCCCGGCGATAAGCCGCGCCAGGCGGCGCTGTTTCCGGAATCCGAAGATGAGCGGCACCGCCGATGGAACCGGGTCGACCGGGCCGTTGAACAGATCAGTGCGCGCTTCGGCGGCCGGGCCGTGGGCCGCGGCACGCTGAGCGGCACGGAGGAAGCTTAGTGCTCTGGGGCACAAATTCGGTGACGTATTACGGGTCCGTTCATTTTATAACCACAGAGCGCGCAGAGGTCACCGAGGATGATTTTTGATCTTCTTCTCTGTGTTCTCTGTGTCCTCTGTGGTGAAACATTCGTCATCGTAATTAGGCCGGTATGTACTTAGGAATCCGGTTCAGCGGTTCGGCCGGTTGCCGTCAAGGGGGGCGTCCGCGAGCCTGCCGCAGATCGCCTGCACCGCCTGCTCGGGGGTGCATCCGGTGGTGTCGATGGTGATCCGGGCATATCGCCGATAGAGCGGCCGGCGTTCGGCGTAGATCGTTTCGATGCTCTGGCCGGGCAGGCGCACCACCCCGCGTTCGTCCAGGTCGGCCAGGCGTCGGGTGAGCGCGTCCCGGTCGATGTCGAGGAACAGAATAGTGCCCAGCGCGTCCAGGTGCTGCATGGCTTCGGGCCGGTACACAACGCTGCCGCCCGTGGCGATCACGGTGCGCCGTGCATCCACCGCCCCGATGTAGCCCGCCTCCAGGTCCAGAAAACCACTCACGCCCCGCTCGAGGATCAATTGCTGCAGGAATCGGCGCTCGCCGTTCTGGATCAGCAGATCGGTATCCAGGAAATCCAGCCCCAGGCGTTTGGCCAGCAGCACGCCGATCGTGCTTTTGCCCGCACCGGGCATGCCGATCAGGACGATATTGTCACCTGCGTTCATGGACGGCCGCGTTCCACATGGCCGTGCAGGTCGAACAGGTACGAAACGCCGCTGCGCAGCAGGGTCATCAAAATCAGCCCGAAGAACAGGGGAAAAAGAATGCAATCGAAAAGATAGGCCGCAAGCAGCTTGAGAATGAGTCCGGCGATGCGTTCGGTCTGGTGGGTCAGGTAGGTGGCCACCGCCTTGAGTCCGTCACCCATCTGACTCAGGCGGGTCTTGACGTCCAGCAGGCCCAAATCCCCTCCGGGTTCCGCACCGAAAAACCGGGCGGCCAGCTTTTCCGGCGCGAGCGTGTCCTTGAATTGCCGCAGTTCTTCGTGGGTGGCGGCGACCACCGGCGCGGTGATGCGTTCCGAAAGCGCCGCTGCGGCCATGACGGTCAGCGGCAGCAACACGTAACAGGCGATGGTCAGATTGGCGCCCAGGCGCGCCAGTTCGCGCAGCCGCATCTGCCACCAGCGGTTTTGTTCCGAAAACAGCCAGACGCTTGCGCAGCATCCCAGCAGCACGATCAACCAGCCTGCCAGCAGCCAGTGATCGATCAGGCGCAGCCCTTTCAGCGCCATCTGCATGAGGGCGATCACCCCGCCGCCGGCCATGGCGGCGCGCCAGGCGATATCCACATAATCATAGAGCGGCTGCACCATGTCGCCCACCTGCAGGTTGAACCCGACCCCGACCTCCGATCCCTCGATAACCGCCAAACCGCTCTTGATGCCCGAAAGGATCACGAAGCCGGCCAGGGCCTTTTCAAAGGCGTCGTCCAGATAACGCTCGTTGAAGCGGTGCAGCCGTTGCATCCCGGCCCGCTCCAGGCCGGGGTCCAGCATGCCGGCGGCGCTCAAGGAGGCAAACGCGATCAGCAGGATCGAAAGGAAGGTTTTCTTCAGGACCGCCGGCATGCCGGCACTCTACCACAACTCCGCTGTGGATGCCATGTGCGGGTGAGATTCGAACAGTTTCGTAGGAAGGAACTCATCCATCCCATCCTGTCGAGCGCCACAGGGCGGCGTTACGGCCGCTGTCCAGGACTTCTGCGAGCGGTACGGTCTTTGCGGCAATGACGGCCGTCGGCCGTCTGCCCGCCGGTGTGTCCGTTTTTGCTCGGCAACGCTGAAGAAAGCCGCAGGTACGGATCACTCGTTGTCCACATCCCGTACCAGCCCTTTACTGGCGGCGCTCGCGCCCGGCTTGCGGATCAAACACGAGCCCGTCACGGCGCCGAGTATGAAAACGGCAAGCAGGATCAGCGTCAGCGATACGTTGGCGGTCCAAAACAGAAATCGCACTTCAACCGAACCGGCGTTCTGGATGCCCAGAGCCGCCAGCGCGACGACGATGGCGAGGATAAGTATCGTCCGGGTATTCATGGATATCCTCCTCAGCGAAAGGGATGAGCGCCTTGCGCGAAATCATGGGTTAAAATCAACTTTTTTCCTTCAAGACCGGCCGCATACTTCTGAGCACGAGAAATCCGGCGATGGCACAGGTCAGCGAGGCGGACAGGATGCCCAGTTTGGCATAATCGAGGTACCGGGCTTGTTGGAACGAGAGATTGGAAATGAAGAGGGACATGGTGAATCCGATGCCGCCCAGGAATCCGACCCCCACGACGTGGCCCCAGCGCAGCCCCGGTCCCAGCGATGTTTTCAGCAGCACGACGCTGAGCCAGGTGAACAAGGTGATGCCGATGACTTTGCCCAGGGCCAAGCCGAGAAATATTCCGACCGTGATCGGGTGCATCGCCGCCGAAGCGATTTCCAATCCGCCGAGCGGCAATCCGGCATGCGCCAGCGCGAAAAGCGGCAGAACGACGAAGGCGATCCAGCTTTCCAGGGAATGTTCCAGACGTTGAAGCGGCGGCAGGGCGTTGTTACAGGCCGCCTCGATGCCGAGCAGGGCATCCAGGTGATTGCGGTTCAGGGCAATGGAATTGCCGCAGGTGCCGGGTTCGCAGTCGAAACGCTGCAGGTGCGCCCGGGTGACG
Source organism: Pseudomonadota bacterium (assembly GCA_023435265.1). GTDB lineage: Bacteria > Desulfobacterota > Desulfobacteria > Desulfobacterales > Desulfosarcinaceae > UBA2230. Next base: position 17,332 of record JAEYRZ010000117.1, on the reverse strand, counting down.
TTCAGGAACGTGTCGGTGACATACCGCCCGCTGGCCGGAATGAACATGGCCACCAGCACCCCCGCCACCGTGGCATGCACCCCCGAGGCCATGACCATCAGCCATAGGCCGATGCCCAGGGCCCCGTAGACCACAGGCCAGCGGATGCCGGCGCGGTTGGCCGCGGTCAATAAAACAAGGAACAGGGCGCCCCAGCCCAGGTACGACCAGACGATGGAAGGGGTGTAGAAAAGGGCGATCACCAGCACTGCGCCGAGATCGTCGGCAATGGCCAGAGCGGTGAGGAAAATTTTGATGCCGAAGGGAATGCGGGCGCCCAGCATGGCCAGTATGGCCAGTGAGAAGGCGATATCGGTGGCCATGGGAATGCCCCAGCCGCTGAGTGAATCCAGACCGGTATTGATCGCCGCGTAAATTGCGGCTGGAACCAGCATGCCGCCGACTGCGGCCGCCACCGGAAGAATGGCCGCTTTGGGGGAGGAGAGAACCCCCACCAGCAGTTCGCGCTTGATTTCAAGCCCCACGCTGAAGAAGAAAAGCGCCATCAGCGCCTCGTCGATCCAGTGGGCCAGCGATTTGGCCATCTGGAAAGGACCCGCCGAAATGCTCATTTCGGTGTGCCAGAAGGCGTGATAATGGTGGGGCGCAAGATTGGCCCAGATCAAAGCGGCGGCCGCGGCCACAAAGAGCGGGTAGCTGCCGGAGGCAAAATGCTTGATGAACCGATCGAACGGGGTTTCGAGACGGGGCACCCCGTTGGGGACATCTTTTCTCGTTGCATCCATGCCGGTTTTCTCTTTCAGGTGGCAGCGCGCAGGGCGGCGCTGAAAAACGGGCGCGGCCGACGAGACGGAGCCGCTGTGATTAACCTATAAGAAGACAGTGGCGGTACGCAAGCCAAGCTTGCGCATCGGGATGGCAATTCTGTATGAATCCGTCCGGGCGGTTCGATCCGTCCGCCGGTTCCGAAGAAACGGGGCGCGGTTGAATACGCGGGGTCCGATTTTATAATATGCCTTTCGAAATCGCCGGGAGTCCGACGCGCCCGGGCGGATTGGCGGAGACGAAGGGGCGGGGGCCGCGCGTGAAGCATCAAAAAGGAGAGCAGAAGGGATGAATCGCATCAAAACCGATTCCCGGCGGATCGGAGCAGGGATCACGGCGGTATTGCTGCTGGCGTGTGCGGTGCTGGACGCAGGCGCCTATTGGGTGTTGCGGCACTTTTCGGACCGGGTGACGAACCCGGATCAGGAGACGCTGGGCCGGTTGGCGCAGTGGGCGCTGGAACTGCGGGAAGGTTTCTGGTTGTTCTTCGTTCCGGTCTCGCTGCTTTTTTTCGGGGCGCTGGCGCTGGTGATCTGGCTCATGGCCCGGCGGGCCATTTCGCGAGCGGCCAGGCCGACCGCCGCAGTCCGGCCTTCGGCTCAGCCGAAAGAATCGGACGAACGGGCGGCCGCGGCGCAGGACGACCTCCATCAGCGCCTCTTTCTGCACCTGCTCGCGGTGCTCCAGCGGGAAGGACGCATCATGGACTTCTTTTTCGAAAACCTGGCGGAATACTCGGACGCGCAGATCGGAACGGCGGTGCGCGGCATCCATGAAAACTGCCGCAAAGTCATTGAAAAATATCTTGCCCCCCAATCCGTGGTCAGAGAAAGCGAAGGCGATGCGATCACGGTGGAGGAGGGCTTCGATCCCAGTGCGCTCAAACTGACCGGCAATGTCACCGGAGCGCCGCCGTTCCGGGGCACGGTGCGCCATCGGGGCTGGAAGGTGCGCAAGCTCGAGTTGCCGACGCTTTCCGGAAGCCCGGATCCGAAGATCATCGCGCCCGCCGAGGTCGAAGTACTGTGATGTCCAGTGCCGCCGGATCCGGGTGCGGCACCCGACTGCATGGGTTGGCGCAGGTGTACGCCTTCGGAAGATAAGCCTGCCGGCGGCAGCCCGGCAAGCCTGACAAGGAAACCAATCATGACCGAACCGGTTTACATCATCGGCCTCGACCTGGGGACCACCAACAGCGTCCTGGCTTATACCGAAGCCTCCTCGGCCGGCATCGAGGAGGCCCGGATCCGCATTTTCGAAATTCCCCAGATTGTGGACGCCGGGGTGGTCGCGCCGCGCCCCATTCTGCCTTCTTTCGTCCTGCTGCCGGAGGCCCACGACATCCCGCCCGGGGCCCTGGATACACCCTGGGATGCCGCCGCCGGGATCGGGGTCGGCGAGTATGCGCGCAACCGCGGGGAAGAGATCCCCCAGCGCCTGATCGCTTCGTCCAAGTCGTGGCTGTGCAACACGCTGGTCGATCGCAACGCGCCGATCCTCCCCTGGGATACCGGCGCCGCCGGGAAGGGGCGCAGGATGTCCCCCGTGGAGGCTTCGGCCGCGATTCTGAAGCATGTCCGCGATGCCTGGAACCACACCATGGCGGCGGGCGACGACGCGCTGAGAATGGAACACCAGCAGGTGATTCTGACGGTGCCGGCCTCCTTCGATGCCGTGGCCCGTCAACTGACCGTCCAGGCGGCCGAGACGGCCGGCCTTGCCCGGGTGATCCTGCTCGAAGAGCCGCAGGCCGCCTTTTACGCGTGGCTGGCGGCAACCCGCGAAAGCTGGCGCACATCGGTCGCCGCCGGGGATTTGATCCTGGTCTGCGATGTGGGCGGCGGCACCAGCGACTTCAGCCTGATCCGCATCAGCGCCGAAGAGGGGAATCTGGTGCTGGACCGCATCGCCGTCGGCAACCACCTTCTGGTGGGCGGCGACAACATGGACCTGGCGCTGGCTTATACTTTGGCGCAACAATTGGCGGAGAAGGGAACCCGCCTGGACAGCTGGCAGTTGAACGCCCTGCGCCACAGCTGCCGGCGGGCCAAAGAACGCATCATGGCCGATCCGCAGTGTGAAAAGCAGCCGGTTACGGTTCTCGGGCGGGGCAGCCGTCTGATCGGCGGCACGATCAGCGTCGAACTGACGCGCGACATGGTGGAAACGGTTCTGCGCGACGGTTTCTTCCCGCGCTGCGCCCGCTCGGCACGGCCGATGGCGCCCCGCAAAAGCGGCCTGCAGGAGGTCGGCCTGCCCTACGAAGCCGATCCGGCAGTGACCCGCCACCTGGCGGCGTTCCTCGACCGGGGCGGGGTGTCGGATGCGCCGCTCGCCCCCAGTGCGGTGCTGTTCAACGGCGGCGTCATGAAATCGGACCTGTTGCGCGAGCGCATTCTTTCCGTGCTGGCGGAATGGCGCGCGGCGGAAGCGGCGCACCCGGTGCGCGAAATCGCGGCGGCGGATTTCGATCTGGCCGTGGCGCGCGGCGCCGCTTATTACGGCCTCGTGCGGCGCGGCAAGGGAATCCGCATCCGCGGCGGTCTCGGCCGCTCCTATTACATCGGCGTGGCCGCTGCCATGCCCGCGGTGCCCGGCATGCCCGCGCTGACCAAAGCGCTGTGCGTCGCGCCGTTCGGCATGGAAGAGGGCACGACCGCGGATATCGCGGGGCAGGAGTTCATGCTGGTGCTGGGCGAGCCGGTCACATTCGATTTCCTGGGGTCCACCACCCGTCAGGACGATGCCGCGGGAACCGTGGTCGAGGACTGGCAGGGGGAAATCGAAGCCATCACCACCGTGGAAACCACCCTGGCGGGGGAGAACGGCCAAGCCATCCCGGTGGCGCTCGAAATTCAGGTGACCGAACTGGGCACGCTCGAGCTGTGGTGCGTCTCGAAAATCGACGGCCGCCGCTGGAAACTGGAATTCAATGTCAGGGAGCAGTAGCTGAAGTGCACGTCGATCCAAACCGAACCGACATCATCGGCATCGACCTGGGAACCACCAACTCGGCGGTGGCCAAAGCTCCGGCAGACGGGCAGGAAAACCGGATCGAACTGTTCCGCGTCCCTCAGCTGACCGGCCCCGGCGAATTCGCCCCGCTTGCGGTGCTGCCCTCGTTTTTGTATCTGCCCGGCGATTACGACGTGGATGCCCAGGCCATCCGCATGCCGTGGCCCACTTCCGAGGACGCCTTCGTGGGGGCTTTCGCCCGCGACCAGGGCGCCGCCGTGCCGGCCCGCCTGGTTTCCTCCGCCAAAAGCTGGCTGTGCCACCCCAATGTCGACCGCAAGGCGCGCATCCTTCCCTGGGGCACCAGCGCGGAACTCAAAAAACGCTCTCCGGTGCAGGCGACCGCCGCATATCTTGCGCACATCAAGCGGGCCTGGAACCACCGCCTGGGAGAAGAAGAAGAGGCTTTGTTCGAAAACCAGACGGTCATCCTGACCGTTCCGGCCTCGTTCGACGAAGTGGCCCGTGAATTGACGCTGGAGGCGGCTCGATTGGCCGGATATCCGCCGGTCACGCTGTTGGAAGAGCCGCTGGCGGCCTTCTACAGCTGGCTGGCGCGCCACGAGACCCGGTGGCCCGACCTGGTCCGACCGGACGAACTGATCCTGGTCTGCGATGTGGGCGGCGGCACCACCGACTTCACGCTGGTGACGCTCAAGGCGGCCTCCGGGGGCGGGCCGCGCTTCGAACGCATCGCGGTCGGCGATCACCTGCTGCTGGGCGGCGACAACATGGATCTGGCGCTGGCGCGCCTTGTGGAGCGCAGCTGGAGCGGAACGGGCGGGCAGCTTTCTGCGGATCGCTGGAAAGCGCTGGGCCATCAATGCCGTCAGGCCAAGGAGCAGATCCTTTCCGGCACGGCCGAGCGGTACCGAATCGCGCTAGCCGGCAAGGGCAGCCGACTGATCGGAGACACCCTGACCGCCGAACTGGACCGTGAAGCGGTCGAACAGACGATCCTGGACGGGTTTTTCCCGCTGGTCGAGACGATCCGCGCCCAAGGGGCGCAGCGAAAGGCGATTGCCGAATTCGGGCTGCCCTATGAATCCGATCCGGCCGTCACCCGCCATCTGATCCGTTTTCTGGAGCGCCACCGCGAAAACGTGGCCGCCGTTCTGGGCAAGACGGCGCCGATGCCCGATCTGGTACTTTTCAACGGCGGCGCGCTCGCGCCCCGGGTGATCCAGGACAAGATCCTGGCCGCCCTGCGGCACTGGTTCAAGCCGCAGGCGGAGACGGTTCCGCGGGTGCTGGAAAATCCGGTGCCGGACCTCGCCGTGGCGCTCGGTGCAGCCTATTACGGGCTGGTCAAAATCGGGCGCGGTGTGCGGGTGGGCAGCGGCGCCCCCCGGGCCTACTATCTCGGCATCGAAAGGGCCGCAGGGGAAGCCGCTTCCGCGCCGCAGGCCGTCTGCCTGGTGGAGCGCGGAGTGGAAGAGGGCGCGGTCATCGCCTTGTCCGAACACCGCTTCGAGGTGCTCGCCAACCAACCCGTACGCTTCGAAATTTACAGCTCCAGCTATCGCAGCGGCGACCGCAGCGGGCAGATCGTTTCCATCGACGACACCTTCACCGCGCTGCCCCCGCTGCAGACCGTGATTCAGTACGGCCGCCAGGGCATCAAAAAGGCCATACCGGTGCGGATCGAGGCGCACTACAGCGAGGTGGGCACGCTGTCGCTCTTCTGCCGTTCCTTGACCAGCGGGCACCGCTGGCAGCTGCAATTTCAGTTGCGCGCGGCCGCCGCTCCCACGGAGGTGCGCGAGGGGGCGATTCTGGAGGAGGCCGCCCTCGAGGGCGTGCGCACGCTCGTCATCGATGCCTTCAGAGAGGGGCGCAACGCCCTTTCCATCCTGGTCAAGCAGATTGCGCAAGTCCTGGAGCTTCCCCGCGAACAGTGGCCGCTGAGCCTGCTCCGCGATCTCGCCGACACGCTCCTGTCAATGCCGCAGGCGCGCCAGAGCACGCCCCTGCACGAAGCGCGCTGGATGAATCTGACCGGCTTCTGCCTGCGGCCGGGAATGGGGCACGGCCTGGACCCGCAGCGCATCCAGAAAGCCTGGCGGCTTTACGCCCAGGGGCCGATTCACGCCAAGAACACTCAAGTCCGCTGCGAGTGGTGGATCATGTGGCGCCGGATCGCCGCCGGGCTCAGTGCCGGCCAGCAGCGCCAGATCAGCCAGGATGCGACCCCGCTCCTGAATCCGCCCAAGGGCGGAAAAATCTCCCTGTCGCCCCAGGAGCGTTCCGAACTCTGCATGGCCCTGGCCAACATGGAGCGGCTCTCGGTCAAGGACAAGATCATGTGGGGCCGCTGGCTGCTGGCCCGGATGAGGCCCGCCAAACCGGGAATCGATTTGGCGGCGCTGGCCCGCCTGGGCGCCCGCGAACTGCTCTACGGGCCCGCCGACCGCGTGATTCCGCCCCAGGAGGCCGGCGAATGGATCGATCGGCTGCTTTCCCATCCCTGGCAGGACCGGCGGGCGCCCGGCCGCGTGATAATCCAACTGGCCCGCAAAACCGGCGACCGGACGCGCGACCTCGATCCGGCCGTCATCGCCCGCATCGTCGGCTGGTTGGATGCCGCCGCAATCCCGGCCGAGCAACGGCGCTGCCTGAGCGAAGTCATGCCGCTGGCCAGGCAGGAAGAACAGGAGATCTTCGGCGAGTCGCTGCCCGCAGGGCTCGTTCTGCGCGAGGCTCAGGCGCAAGGGGCGTGAGGACGATTGTGAAGGTTTTTGCGCCGGTATGAAAAAAGCGGTCGCCGCAGGACGGCGGCGGCGGAAAAAGCGAGGAATGCATCATGGCCGTAGGATGGTCCCGTGACGGGGCGGTGCAGGATCAAATCGATGCCAGCGTCGAAGACGCGGTGAAGCTGGCCAGGAGCCGGCTGGCTTCAGGCGAGAGTGCAACCCATTGTGAGGAGTGCGGGGCCGGGATCCCGGAGGCCCGCCGCGAAGCGCTCCCCGGAGTCCGCTTGTGCGTCGGCTGCCAGGCCGAGTGCGAAAAGAGACAGACGACCCCGACCGGCTACAATCGACGCGGCAGTAAAGACAGTCAGCTGAAATAGAGTGTTCGTGCCCGCAGATTGAAGCGGGTTGCGCGTTCTCACGCTTGCAGCGCAAGCAATTCGAATGGAGGAGTCGCCGGGAGCGCACGCGGGTGACATTTCACTGCAATGGCTTATTCTGCCGGCGATCCCCTTTCCGCGAGGATGAAATGGCCGCCATACACACCGCAATGCGTCGCTTGGGCGCCTGCCTGGCCGCGTGGCTGATTATCGCGGCAGGCCAGTTGCCCGCCGACACGATTTACAGTTGGACCGACGAGCAGGGGGTCAAGCATTTCAGCAACACGCCCCCGTCCGATCAGAACATACAATTCTCCGAAACCGAATCGCAGTCGGAGACGCCGGCGGATTCGGAAACCGGGCAGCGCCGGGACACGTACGACCAGATGGTCGAAAGCGCCCACCAGGAAGCCGGGGAACTGGAACGAAAGCGCCGGCTGGAAGCCGAAGAAGCGGCCGCCCGGAAGGAGCAGGAACAACGCCGGCGCCTGGAAGCCCAAAAGGCGGCCGAAAGGCAGCGGCTGGAGGATCAGATCCGGCAGCTGCGGCAGCGGGCGCTCAGCCGGACGTACAGCGAAGGCATGCGTTCGGCGCAGATCAGAGCCCTGGAAGATCAAATCCGTGAACTGGACGGCGCTGAGGGCGCTTCCCGTCCGGCCGATTAATGCAGTAAACAGTTGCGGGCGGTTCCAGCGGCCTTATGGTCATCCGTATGGATTGCCAGCTGACCCCTTTCGGCGAAGACGGCGTGCTCGTGACCTCCGCGATGGCGGCCGAAAAGAGCCGCACCGTCAAGCACGCCAACACCTTCGCCGTCTTCGATCAAAACGGTGAAATCCGGGTGCCCCGAGGAGGCGGAGACCAGGGCCTGTATCATCACGGCACCCGCTTTCTGTCCGGCTATGAGTTCTTTATCGAGAACGCCAAACCGCTCCTGCTGAGTTCGGACATCACCCGCGACAACCATCTGATCACCGTCGATATGGCCAACCCGGATATATTGTCCGGCGGCAGCCTCAGGATTCAGCGGGGCGAGATTCATTTCTTCCGCTCCAAGTTTCTGTGGCAGGGATGCTGCTACGAACGCTACCGGATCAAGAATTACGGACGCGAACCACTGGCTTTCCGGTGTTCGATTCGATTCAGCGCCGACTTCGCCGACATTTTCGAAGTGCGCGGCATGTGCCGCAGCCGTAAAGGGACGTTCACGCCGGTGACGCACGGCGCGCAGTGGGTCCAAATCGGTTACGAGGGCCTGGACGGCATTCAGCGCCTGACCCGGCTCGATTTCTCGATCGCGCCGGCCGCGTTGAGTGACCGGGAAGCCGCTTTCGAATTTCGATTGGGGGTCGCCGAAGAGATTCATTTTGAAGTGGTGGTTTCCTGCCGCCTGGATGAACGCCTGCCGGGTCCGCCGGCCCTCTATCCGGCCGCGTACGCGGCTTCTTTGCAGCCGCTGCACAGGTCACGCGGCAGCGAATGCGAAGTCTCCACCGCCAACGCACACATCGATACACTCCTGACGCGCGCCACCAGCGACCTGCGCATGCTGCTGACCGAAGAAAACGGGTCCCTCTACCCCTATGCGGGCATTCCCTGGTTCTGCACGCCGTTCGGCCGCGACGGGCTGATCACCGCGCTCGAGGCGATCTGGTTCAACCCCGATATCGCGCGCGGCGTGCTGGAGTACCTTGCGGCCCGGCAAGCCGCGCAGATCAACGTGGACCAGGACGCCGAACCGGGCAAGATCCTGCACGAGATCCGCATGGGAGAGATGACCAATACCGGCGAGCTGCCTTTTTCCCAATATTACGGCAGCGCCGACGCCACGCCGCTGTTCGTCGTGCTCTGCGGAAAGTATCTGCGGAGAAGCGGCGACAGCGCCTTTGCGCGCCGGATGTGGCCCCATGTGGAGCGGGCGCTGACCTGGATCGACACCTTCGGGGACCCGGACGGGGACGGGTTTGTCGAATACGCCCGCAAAACCGAGCACGGCATCGAGAACCAGGCCTGGAAGGATTCCTTCGACTCCGTTTTTCACGCGGATGGGACGCTGGCCAAGGCCCCGATTGCCATCTGCGAGGTCCAGGCCTATGTGTTCGCCGCCAAGCGGGAGGCCGCTTTCATTGCCGGACATCTGGGTTTCGGCGATGCCGCGCTGGCGCTCGGGCGACAGGCCGAGGCGCTGCGGGCGCGGTTCTCGGAAGAATTCTGGGACCCTTCCCTGCCCGGGTTCGTGATCGCCCTGGATGAGAAAAAGAAGCCATGCCGGGTGAGAGCTTCCAACATGGGTCACTGCCTTTATACCGGCATCGCGACGCCGCAGCAGGCCCGCAGGGTGGCCGGCCTGCTGATGGAGGATCGTTTTTTCAGCGGATGGGGCATCCGGACCCTGGCCCAGGGCGAACCCCGCTACAATCCGATGTCCTACCATAATGGTTCGATCTGGCCGCATGACAACGCCTTGATCGCCGAAGGTCTTTCGCTTTACGGCTTCAAACGGGAGAGCGCGCGGGTATTGAAAGCCATGACCGAAATGGGGCGTTTCACCGAATTGAACCGCTTCCCGGAGCTTTTCTGCGGATTCCGGAAGCGCCCCAACCAGGGACCGACCCTGTATCCCGTCGCCTGCTCGCCGCAGGCCTGGTCGGCGGCCGCCATCTTCTCCCTGCTCGGCGCCTGCCTCGGGTTGTCGATCGACGCTCCGGCGCGGCAGGTGCGTTTTTTCCAGCCCTATCTGCCGGCCGACCTCTCCAGGATCGCCGTGCGCAACCTGGCCGTAGGCGATGCAGTCATCGATTGCGCCGTGATCCGCCAGGAGCAGGATGTGAGCATTCAGGTGATCAAGCGCAGCGGCGAGGTCTCGGTCCTGATTCACAAGTGACGCGGCCCACGCCCGCAAAATAAGGCAAACCTCGCATTTATAGACCCTTACGGCGGTCTTACGTTCAACCGCCGGTAAGCGGAAGCTCGGCAGCGAACCATCGGCAGCTCAGCGCCCGAGCGCGTGCTGCCTGCGAGTGAAAACAATGCGAATCGCGCAAGTGGCGCCCTTGATCGAAAGCGTGCCGCCCAGACTGTATGGCGGGACCGAGCGGGTGGTATCCTATCTGACCGAAGAACTCGTCCGAAAAGGGCATGAAGTGACCCTTTTCGCCAGCGGCGATTCGGTGACCCGTTCGCATCTGGTGGCCGGTGCGCCGCGGGCCCTGCGGCTGGACAGCACGGTGGCCGATCCGCTGCCCCATCATCTTCTGATGGTGGAGAAAATCTGGCAGCATGCGGACGATTTCGACATCATTCATAACCACATCGACCATCTGCTCTTTCCGATGCTTCGCAGAACCGGAGTCCCCTCTTTGACCACCCTGCACGGCCGGCTGGACATTTCCGACCTCAAGCCTTTGTTCAGGGAGTATAAAGAGATGCCTCTGGCGTCGATCTCCGCCAGTCAGCGGCGGCCGCTTTATTGGGCCAACTGGCAGGGTACCGTGCTGCACGGTCTGCCGCTCGACCTGTACGCGCCCAGCCCGCATCATGACGGCTACCTGGCCTTCCTCGGGAGGGTCAGCCCGGAAAAAGGCCTGGAGGCAGCCGTCGAAATCGCCCGCCGCAGCGGTCGGCCGCTGAAGATCGCCGCCAAGGTCGACCCGGCCGACCGCGAATATTATCAATGCAAAATCGTCCCGCTGTTAAAGGATCCGAACATCGAGTTCCTCGGCGAAATCAAGGACTCGGAAAAAAACCAATTCCTGGGAGCGGCCGTCGCCCTCCTGTTTCCGGTCGACTGGCCGGAGCCCTTCGGCATGGTGATGATAGAGGCCATGGCCAGCGGCACACCGATCGTCGCCTTCAACCGGGGCTCGGTTCCGGAAGTGATCGAGGAGGGCGTGACGGGGTTTTTCGTCGATGATGTGCAGGGTGCCGTGCAGGCTGTGGACCGGATTGAACAACTCGACCGGATCAAGATCCGCAGGCGGTTCGAGACCCGTTTCACGGCAAGCCGCATGGCGGAGGAATATCTCCGCCTGTACCGCAGGCAGGTGGAAGCCTTTGCTGCCCAACGCACCGACGCCCGCCTGCTCGCGAATTGACCGCGTGTCTACGGAAGGGTCCGGCCTCCTGAGAAGAAAAAGTCGACATCCGGAAGTTTGAAGCGGCCCGGCAGGAAAAGCGGGTCTCCGGTTCGCTCAGGCCGCTGGGAAGCGGAAGCGCGCGAACCACTGCTCGATCCGCGCAAGGGGCATGGGACGCACCACGGCGTGACCGATGCGATCGAGCAGGACCATATGGAGATGTGCGCTGTGCCGCTTCTTGTCCTTGTGCAGTGCATCCACCATGGCATTGGGGTCATACTCGGCCGCGGTCGGGAGGTTCAGGCGCCGCAGCAGTTCGGCGATCCGCCGGACCTCGTCCCGGCCGAGCAGGCCCTCGTCCCGGGAGAGTTCGGCGGCCGCGACCATGCCCAGGGCCACCGCGGCGCCATGGGAGAGCCGCAACGTCTTTTCGAAGGCATGGCCGAAGGTGTGCCCGAAGTTGAGGATGCGCCGCTCGCCCGCTTCGCGCTCGTCACGGTTGACCACATCCGTTTTGATGCGCACCGATTCGGCCACCAGGCGCAGCAGGACCTCCCGGTCCATCTGCGCCGCGGCATGGCCGTAGGTTTCGATATCGTCGAAATAGGCGGCGTCGGCGATGCAGGCGTGCTTCACGATTTCGGCCAGGCCGCAGGCCAGTTCGGCCGCCGGAAGGGTGCCGAGCAGGTCGATGTCGGCGATCACGAATTCGGGCTGGTTGAACACCCCGACCATGTTCTTGTAGCCCGCGTAGTTGACGCCGTTCTTGCCGCCGACGCTGGCGTCCACCTGGGCCAGCAGGGTGGTGGCCACGAAGCCGAAACGCAGCCCGCGCATGAAGGTGGAGGCCGCGAAGCCCGCCACGTCGCCGACGATGCCGCCGCCGATGCCGACGATGAACGTGCCTCGGTCGGCGGAAAGGTCGATCAGCCGCCGATAGATGTCGGAGACGGTTTCGAGGGTCTTGATGCCTTCGCCGCAGCCGATGACGATGCGTTCTCCCGGCGGGAAGCGGTCGCCGTAAAGCGCCGCCACCCGTTCATCCGTGATCACCACGCATCGGCCGGCAGGCAGGTAAGCCTTCAGGTTGGCCAGTTTTTCTCCGACCGCGATCCGCGAGCGGCCGGTGCCGCCCTGAACGATGATGGTCTGCATGCAGCCCCCTTCAGTTGCAGGTGCGCAGCATGCTGTGCGCCGAATTGAGCCAGCAGCACAACTGGGCGAACTGATCGGGATAGAGCGACTGGGCCCCGTCGCTCATGGCCGTCTCGGGCGCATGGTGCACTTCGACCATCAATCCATGGGCGCCCGCCGCCACCGAAGCGCGGCTCAGCGGGATCACCAGGTCGCGTTTGCCGGCCGCGTGGCTCGGGTCGGTGATGATCGGCAAATGGCTTTCCTTCAACACCACCGGCACCACCGCAAGATCGAGGGTGTTTCGGCTGTGGCGCACGAAGGTGCGCACCCCGCGTTCGCACAGGATCACCTGGTCGTTGCCGGCTTCGAGGATGTATTCGGCGGCCATGAACCATTCTTCCAGGGTGGCCGACATCCCCCGTTTGAGCATGACCGGCCTGCGGCAGTGGCCGGCGCGCTTGAGCAGGCTGAAATTCTGCATGTTGCGCGTACCGATCTGCACGATATCGGCATATTCCTCCACCTGGTCGAAGCTCTCGATGTCGATCACCTCGGTGACCACCGGCATGCCGAGCCGCTCGCGGACCCTGGCCAGGATCTTGAGCCCTTCGATCCCCAGGCCCTGGAACGAATAGGGCGACGTGCGGGGCTTGTAGGCGCCGCCGCGGAAGATATGCGCCCCGGCCGCTTTGACCTTTTCCGCGATGGTCAGGGCCTGCGCTTCGCTCTCGACGGCGCAGGGACCGGCGATCAAGGTCAGATACCCGTTCCCGATGGTGACATCGCCGACCGTGATCAGGGTGTCCTCCGGTTTGAACTCGCGGCTCACCAGCTTGTAGGGCCGCGTAACGGAGATGGCATCCTTGACACCCGGCAGGCCGATGAACAATCCCGCATCCACCGGCCCCCGGTTGTTCAGGATACCGATCGATACGCGCTCTCCGCCGGGGATGGGGCGGGCCGTGTAGCCGCGCGCCTCGATGGTCCGCACCACGCGTGCAACCTGTTCCGGTGTGGCTTTTTGATCCATGACAATCAGCATGCGATTTCCTTCCTGTTGCGGGCTTCCCACGGTCGCCGGCGCTGCGCCAAAAAAAAAGACCGTGGGTTAAGCCGCCCACGGTCGATAAGTTTTTAGGGGTGCTGCGACGATCAACCGGCAGGCGGACTAAACGCGCCACCACCAGTAGAATCGTTGATTGCGATCGATCATTGAAAACATGCTCAGCCTCTTTTGAGGCCGATAAAGCACCCGGATTCGGTTTTGTCAAGCATTAACCCTCCGGAAAGCTTCCGGTGCGGTCTCGGGGTCGGAATCGGCATCGGTATCGGGATCGATATCCATTTCGATTGCGATCCCGATCCCGACCCCGAAATGACATGGTATTCCAAGTGCTCTGTGACATAAATAAGGCGACGGGTTGGTCACCGGCTTGCTGATTACCACAGAGAGCACAGAGGTCACAGAGGGTCTTCTTTACTTTTTCTCTGTGTCCTCTGTGGTGAAACACTTATGTCGCTGTATCTGCGCTGATGTGTAAGTCCTGGACATTTCAGATAACCGCAAAAAAAGATATTGACAGTTCCGGCCGCGTGCTTTTATGGTGCCTGGCATAGAGGAAGCCGACATGTCTCCCATCGTAAACAACTTCATGATGATTCAAGAGAACTGGTGGTGGTGCCTGTGGTGCCGTAGCGCCCGCGGATACCTGCCGCCCGGCTGATCTTCGTACCGGTAAAATTCAAGGACCGTGGGCCGATTCACCCCACGGTCCTTTTTTTTTGCCCGATGCAGGCTGCTGAAAGGAGCGCGCATGTTCATTCGTCGATTCCCGGATCGGGAGCGGTTCAAAACCCTGGCCGACCGCTGCACGGTGGTGCCGGTGTGCGTGGAAATCCTGGCCGACATGGAAACGCCGGTTTCACTGCTGGCCAAATTCTACCGCCGCAAAGGCCCCGTGTTTCTGCTGGAGAGCGTCGAGGGCGGTGAAAAGTGGGGCCGCTACAGTTTCCTGGGCATATCGGCGCACGCCGCCGTGGAGATTTTCCGGGAAACGGTCAGCGTGACGCGCGGCGGAAGTACGGAAGCGATCGAGCACCACGGCGATCCGCTGGCCGTGCTCAAATCCTTCCTGGGGCGCTACCGGCCGGCGGAAATGCCCGAGCTGCCAAGGTTCTGGGGCGGCCTGGTCGGTTATTTCACCTACGAGATGGTCTCCTTTTTCGAGCGCATTCCCAACCGCCTGTCGCCCGCACAGCCGCTGGCCCACTTCGTCATCCCGGAAGAACTGCTGATCTTCGATAATGTCCGCAACACGCTCCTGTGCGTCGCGCTGGCCTTCATCGACACGCCGGCAGATGCCGCCGCGGTTTACGCGGAAGCCGGCGCGCGTCTCGAACGGCTGCTGGCGCACATCGCCACGCCCCTGCCGCAGAAGCGTGCGCCGGGGGCTTCCGACCCTCCGGGGCTTGCCGCCGAGCTGCCCCCCGAGCAGTTCCGGCAGCAGGTGACGGCAGTAAAGGAGTATATCCGCGGGGGCGATATCATCCAGGCGGTCATTTCCCAGGAGTTCGGCGGTCCGGCTCCTGAAGATATCCTGGGACTGTACCGCGCCCAGCGCTTCGTCAATCCTTCGCCCTACCTGTACTTCATGCACCTGGCCGATACGGTTCTGGCCGGTTCCTCGCCCGAGACCATGGTGCGGCTGGAGCGTTGCCGGGCGACGCTGCGGCCCATCGCCGGAACGCGCCCGCGGGGCGCCGGCGAACAGCAGGACCGCGCCATGGCCGACGAGCTGCTGCGAGACGAGAAGGAGCGCGCCGAGCATCTCATGCTGGTGGATCTGGGGCGCAACGACCTGGGCCGCGTGGCGCGCACGGGCAGCGTGCAGGTGACCGACCTGATGGTGGTCGAGCGCTATTCGCATGTCATGCACCTGGTCTCCAACATCGTCTGCGATCTCAAGCCCGGCAACGATGCCTGGGACCTGCTGCGGGCCACCTTCCCGGCCGGTACGCTCTCGGGGGCGCCCAAGGTACGCGCCATGGAAATCATCGCCGAAATGGAGCGCGGCGGCCGCGGCGTTTACGGTGGGGCCGTGGGCTACATCGCCTTCAACGGCAACATGGACCTGGCGATCACGATCCGCACGGCCTGCCTGCGCGGTGGGCGGCTGACCGTCCGCGCGGGCGCCGGCATCGTGGCCGACTCGGACCCCGAGCGCGAACGCCAGGAAACGGTCAACAAGGCCGCGGCCGTGCACCGGGCGCTCGAATTGATGCGCCCGCCTGCGGAACAGGAGGCACCGTGATGATGCTGATGATCGACAACTACGATTCCTTTACCTACAACCTTACCCAGTACCTGGAGGAGATCGGCGCCACGGTCGAGGTGGTGCGCAACGACCGGATCGATATCGCCGGAATCGAGGCGCTCGCGCCGCAGGCGATCGTGATCTCTCCCGGCCCGGGCGGACCGCGCGATGCCGGCATTTCATTGCCCGCCATCGCGCATTTTTCCGGGCGGCTGCCGATCCTGGGGGTCTGCCTGGGGCATCAGTGCATCGCCGCCGCCTTCGGGGGCCGCATCGTGGGCGCCCGCCACCTGATGCACGGCAAGACATCCCGGGTGACCGGAGACGGAAGAGGGCTTTTCGCGGGATTCACGCAGCCCTTCCAGGCCATGCGCTACCACTCGCTGGCCGTGGCGCGCGAGGATCTTCCCGCCTGCCTGCAGATTACGGCCGAGAGCGAAGACGCGGAGATCATGGGCCTGCGGCATCGGGAGCATCCCACCGAGGGGATCCAGTTTCATCCGGAATCGATCATGACCACGGTGGGCAAGCGGCTGCTGCGCAATTTCGTGAAAATGACGGCACACGGATGCTGATTCGCCATGGCGACTCTCGACCGGCTGTCGAAATCGGTATCGGCCATCGGGCCAGGCGCGGCAAAAAGCATTTTTCAATGAGGTTATCTGAAAGTTCCAGTTTGGTTCGATACCCCGGCACACCGGTGCGCTAAGGCAGATGCCGCACTTGAGCTTTTCAGGTATACTTATTTTTCGATGAAGGAGAAGGCGATGTTTCGAGACTGTTTGAGCCGGATCATCCGGCGGGAAAATCTTTCCGAAGATCAGATGGCGGAGATGATGGACACGGTGCTGGAGGGTGAAGCCACCGAGGCGCAGATCGGCGCCCTGATGGCGGCCCTGGCCACCAAGGGCGAGACCTGTGAAGAGCTGGCCGGCGCCGCGCGCGCCATGCGCCGCAGCGCCCGCCGCATTCAGGCCGTGGGCGCCAGGGTGGTCGATACCTGCGGCACCGGCGGCGACAATGCCCATACTTTCAACATCTCCACGGCCACGGCCTTCGTGGCCGCGGCCTGCGGCCTGACCGTGGCCAAGCACGGCAACCGCAGCGTATCCAGTAAATGCGGCAGCGCCGATGTACTGGAAGCGCTGGGCGTCAAGCTCGACACCGACCCGGAAATCGTCGAAGAGGCGGTGCAGTCCATCGGCATCGGGTTCCTCTTCGCGCCGCTCTACCACGGTGCCATGAAGCATGCGGCCAAGCCGCGCCGCGAAGTGGGGGTGCGTTCGATCTTCAACATGCTCGGGCCGTTGACCAATCCGGCCGGCGCAAACTGCCAGCTGCTGGGCGTGTTCGCGCCGCAGCTTACCGAGATGTTCGCCCAGGCGCTCAAATCGCTGGGCGCCCAAGCCGCCGTGGTGGTGCACGGGCATGACGGCCTCGATGAGATCAGCGTCTGCGCCCGCACGCGGGTCAGTGAACTGCGAGACGGACTGGTACGGACTTACGAAATCGACCCTCATCGCTATTTCGGCCGCCTGGCGGAGCCGGCCGAACTGGCCGGCGGGAATCCGGACGAGAACGCCGCCATCGTCCGCGCGATCTTTTCCGGCCAGGCCGGAGCCAAGCGCGATGTGGTGCTGATCAACACTGCGGCGGTCCTGGTGGCGGCGCAGCGCGCATCGGATCTTGCGCAGGGCATCTCGCAGGCGGCCGCCGCAATCGATGAAGGCCGGGCCATGCAGAAGCTGGAGGCGCTGGTCCGCTATACCCGGGAGAATGGATAGGCGGATGAGCATTCTCGACCGGATCGTCGATTCGAAAAAAGCCGAAGTGGCGGCGGCCATGCGCGACGTCCCGCTGGCCGCGCTGAAGTCCCGCATCGCCGCGCCCTGGAC
>JAEYRZ010000111.1 GCA_023435265.1 Pseudomonadota bacterium | reverse complement strand
TCTGTGACCTCTGTGCTCTCTGTGGTGAGCGATAAGCCGCCCGCCAATACGCCACGGAACTTATGCCACAGAGAACTAATTGTTTCTATTGTGTATTTACCAGATCCTCATCCAGCAAAACGCGGATCGCCTCGGGCAGCCCGGGCGACTCGAAGCGCTGCGGCGACGCGCACCCGGGCAGCGTGATGGCCAGGGCCGCGGCGTGCAGGGCCAGACGCGTGAAGGCGTGGTGCTCCGCCAGGTAGCGGCAGGCGCGCGCCGAACCGTAGCGCCGGTCGCCGAGAATCGGGTGGCCGGCCAGGGCGGCATGGCGACGGATCTGATGGGTTCTGCCGGTGCGCGGAAGGCAGCTGAGCAGGGAGTAGCGCCTGCCGGACCGGATGCTTCGAAACCAGGTGACGCTGGGTGCGCGTGGTTCCCGGCCCTGCGGATCGCGCCTGCCGGCGGCCGATCCTGAAAGCAGCCACTCCCAAGCGCCTTCGCGCCCCGGTGAAATGCGGCCGTGCACCAGCGCCAGATATTCTTTCTCCACCCGGCCGCTGGCAAATTCGCGGGAGAGAGAATCGAAGACCTGGCGGCGAAAGGCCAGAAGCAGCAGGCCGCTGGTTTCCCGGTCGAGGCGGTGGACCGCATGCAGGCCGAAGCCCATCTCCGGGGCGCCGCCCGGAACGGCGCTGCCCAGGTGCTCCGCGGCAAGCGAACAGGCATCGCGCCCAGGTTGGTTGTGCACCGACAGGCCGGCCGGTTTGTCGACAATAAGCCAACCGTCGCCCGCGGCGATCAGCGGCGGCGGGCTTTTCAAATTCGGTTCAGGCATCCTCCCCCTCCGGGCACCCGACCGCGGCCTGGCGCAGCCGGTGCGATGCGCTCCGGCCGGATGACGGGCACACCTATGCGGCCGTGCCGCCCTGCCCCGCGATCTTGGCCCAGCTGTCACGCAGCGTGACCGTGCGGTTGAACACCGGCCTTCCGGGGACGCTGGCGCGCGGATCGGCACAAAAATAGCCCAGGCGCTCGAACTGGAAGAAATCGCCGGGCCGGGCTTCGGCCAGGGCGGGCTCCAGCCGGCAGCCCGCGAGTACTTCCAGCGATTCGGGATTGATGAAGTCCATGAAGCTTTTGCCCTCGACTTTTTCGTCCGGATTGGGCTTGGTGAACAGCCGCTCGTAGAGGCGCACTTCGGCCGTTGCGGCTTGGGCGGCCGCCACCCAGTGCAGGGTGGCCTTGACTTTGCGGCCGTCCGGCGCGTCGCCGCCGCGCGTGGCCGGGTCGTAGGTGCAGCGTAGCTCGGTAATTTCGCCGGCTTGGTTTTTGACCACCTCGCGGCAGGTGATGAAGTAGGCATAGCGCAACCGCACTTCCCGGCCGGGCGCAAGCCTGAAGAACTTCTTGGGCGGGTGCTCCATGAAGTCGTCGCGTTCGATGTAGATTTCGCGGCCGAAGGGCACTTGGCGCGAACCCATGGCCGGATCTTCGGGGTTGTTGACCGCTTCCAGAAATTCCACTTCGCTTTCCGGGTAGTTCTCGATCACCACCTTGAGCGGCCGCAGCACCGCCATCATGCGCGGCGCCCGACGGTTCAGGTCTTCGCGGATGCTGTACTCCAGCAAGGCGAGGTCCACCACGCTGTTGGCCTTGGCCACGCCGATGCGCTCGCAGAAGTTGCGGATCGCTTCGGGCGTATAGCCGCGGCGCCGCAGGCCGGAAATGGTCGGCATGCGCGGATCGTCCCAGCCGTCCACCCGTTCTTCGGTGACCAGCTGGATCAGCTTGCGCTTGCTCAGTACCGTGTAGTTCAGGTTCAAGCGTGCGAATTCGTACTGGCGCGGCCGGCAGGCGGGCTGGATCTGGTCGAGCACCCAGTCGTACAGCGCGCGGTTGTTCTCGAACTCGAGGGTGCAGATCGAATGGGTGATGCACTCCAGGGCGTCCGAAAGGCAGTGGGTGAAATCGTACATCGGATAGATGCACCATGCGTCGCCTGTGCGATGATGATGGGCCTTGCGGATGCGGTACAGCGTCGGGTCGCGCATGAGCAGGTTGGGATGCGCCATGTCGATGCGCGCACGCAGGACGTGCTGCCCGTCGGCGAACTCGCCGGCACGCATGCGGGCGAAAAGATCCAGGTTTTCCGCTATCGAGCGGCGGCGGTAGGGGCTTTCCTTTCCGGGTTCGGTCAGCGTGCCCCGGTACGCTCGGATTTCATCGGCGCTCAGGCTGTCCACATAGGCCTTGCCCATCTCGATCAGCCGTACGGCGAATCCATAGAGCTTTTCGAAGTAATCGGAGGCATAATATTCGCGGTCGTCCCAGCCGAAGCCGAGCCAGCGCACATCTTCCTTGATCGCATCCACGTACTCGACATCTTCCTTGGTCGGATTGGTGTCGTCGAAGCGCAGGTTGCAGGTGCCACCGTATTCCCGGGCCAGTCCGAAATTCAGGCAGATCGATTTGGCATGCCCGATGTGCAGGTAGCCGTTGGGTTCGGGCGGAAAGCGCGTGGCCACCCGTCCCCCGTGCGTGTCGGCCGCAAGGTCGGCTTCGATGATCGTCTTGATGAAATTGGTGGGCGCTTTGGGTTCCGTATCGGCCATGGTCTGAAATTCTCCTCCGGGATGGGGTCTGTCGCGGAATTAAAATAGGGTAAAAACAAAGGAAGTGTCAAACCGCTTTGATGATGCAAAAAAAGAGCGGCCGGTGGGGGCCGCTCGTTGATTTTGTGGCTGAGGGACCAGGATTCGAACCTGGACAAACGGAGTCAGAGTCCGTGGTCCTACCGTTAGACGATCCCCCAGTTTTTTGAAACGCCGCTAACATAATGAGCTTGACCTTGGGAGTCAAGCGGATTTTGGCCTGCTTCAAGCCTCGGCAGCCGGCCGTTCCGCGATGTGGCGGATGGCGGCGTCCAGGCGGGCCAGGACGCGGGCCCTGCCCAGCACCACCATGATCTCGAAGATGCCCGGGCTCACGGTTCCGCCGGTCAAGGCAACCCGCAGGGGTTGTGCGATTTTGCCGAACTTGATCGCCAGGCGCTCGACCAGATCGGCAAAAAGCGCTTCGAGCGGTTTTTCTTCCAGAACGGGCAGATCGGCCAGCTGCGCCCGCACCGCTTCGAGCACCGGCCGGATTTGCGGAGTGAGGAATTTGCGGGCGGCTTCGGCTTGCAGTTCGATCCCGTCCAAAAAATAGAACCGCGACTGTTCGGCCATTTCGCGCAGGGTCTTGCTGCGCGCCTGCAGGGTGGGGATGATGGCGCACAGGTAGGCGTCGTCCTGGGCCGCGATGCCGAGCTCGTTCAGAAACGGCCGCAGGTGTTTGATGAGCGCCTCCGGCGCCGCGGCCTTGATGTGATCCGCATTGAGCGCCTGAAGTTTGACCGGATCGAAGATCCCGGCCGATTTGCCGACATGCTCGAGCGTAAATTTTTCGATCAGCTCGGAACGCGTGAAAAATTCCTGATCGCCGTGCGACCAGCCCAGGCGCGCCAGGTAATTGATAAAGGCGTCGGGCAGGATGCCCATGTCGCGGTACGCCGTCACCGAGGTCGCCCCGTGACGCTTGCTCAGCCGGGTGCGGTCGGCGCCCAGCACCATGGGGACGTGGCCGAAAGCCGGCAGGGGATGCTCCAATGCCTGGTAGAGCAGGATCTGCTTGGGGGTGTTCATCACGTGGTCGTCGCCGCGGACCACGGCGGAGACGTTCATGGTGACATCGTCGACCACCACGGCGAAATTGTAGGTGGGCATTCCGTCGCTGCGGCACAGCACGAAGTCGTCCAACTCGCTGTTGTCGAAAACGATGCGGCCCTTGATGATGTCTTCGATGACCGTCGTTCCCGCCGCCGGCGTCTTGAAGCGCACCACCGCATCGGGCGAGGGCCCGAGGTTTCGTTCGCGGCAGGTGCCGTCGTAGCGCGGCTTACGGCCTGTGGCGCGAGCCTCTTCGCGCATGGCTTCGATCTGCTCGGGCGTGCAGGTGCAATAGTAGGCCTTGCCGGCGGCGACCAGTTTTTGAATGGTCGCGCGATACACGTCCATGCGTTGACTCTGGTAAAAGGGGCCCTCGTCCCAGTCGATCCCGAGCCATTCAAGCGCGTCGAAAATTGCCTGGACCGAGGCTTGGGTGGAACGCGCCACATCGGTGTCTTCGATGCGCAGGATGAAACGGCCGCCGGTATGGCGCGCGTGCAGCCAGTTGAACAGGGCCGTGCGCGCGCCGCCCACATGCAGATAGCCGGTGGGGCTGGGCGCGAATCGGGTTCGGATGTCGTTCATGGCATACTCCTTTTTCCTCGAACAGGTGCTATTACTCGCCACCCTGCTTTGAGCAAAAGACAAACTAGCAAACGTGATGCGGCCCATGTGCCCGCCGCTCGTTTTGGACGCTTTGCCGGTGCAGGCGGGTTTCGTTCCCATGAGCCTGCCGCATGATCCACGGGGGCCTCTAATCTTTTATAATCATTGGATCAATATATAGGGCGCCTTGCATAGCACATCGCATCTGCCGAAACAAGCATACATCCCGCCGGCCGACGATAAAAATGTTGACATTGCCGGGCATTTTAATTACTAAATGCCTCGATCTTCGGAAGAGTAGTCAATTACGAATAATATTTAATTATTTAGAAAGGTTAGGAGATTACTCATGGGAGTACCCAAGCATAGAACCTCCAAATCCAAACGGGACAAGCGGCGCACCCATCAAAAAGTCGAAGGCGCCACCACCACCAAGTGCCCGGAATGCGGCGAAGCCGTCCTTCCCCATCACGCCTGCCCCAACTGCGGCACCTACAAGGGCCGTAAAGCCGTGGAAAAAGAGGAGGAATGATCCTCACGGCAAGTCGTTGAGAACACCGGATCGAGTTTCCTGAGCGCCTCCCGGCCGGAACCGCCGTGCGGAGAGACCCCGAAGGAGGCCGATCCATAACCAGAGATTCCAGGGCCCGCGCTTTCGGTCCGCCGGCGGCAGGCGCGCGGCCGGGGAGTGAACCGCTTAAAGGAACAGCCGCATGAATCAACACGCGAACAAGGGATTGGATGCCGATTCGCGCCAGATGGTGGTGAATACG
The DNA here is from genome assembly GCA_023435265.1 of Pseudomonadota bacterium. Classification (GTDB taxonomy): domain Bacteria; phylum Desulfobacterota; class Desulfobacteria; order Desulfobacterales; family Desulfosarcinaceae; genus UBA2230. The sequence continues at coordinate 4,168 of JAEYRZ010000111.1, read as the reverse complement.
GTCCGCCAGCTGCGCAAGAAACTGCTGACCAAGGCGCAGGTGCTGGAGTGGGACAAGCACGAGGTGTTCCCCGAGGCGGTGATCCGGGAAATGCTGGGACCCGAGATCGGCCTGCAGCTGCTTTTCATCCCCGAACAGTATGGCGGGATGGGCGGCGGTGCCGTGGACTGCTGCGCCGTCACCCGCGAGATGGCCAAAATCTGCCTGGGCATCGGCACTGCTTTTTTTGCGATCCAGTTGGGCTCCGATCCCATCCTGGTCGGCGCCACCGAAGAGCAGAAAGCCAAGTGGCTGGGCTCCATCGCCGAGGGCGGGGTGCTGGTGGCCTATGCCGTGACCGAGCCCGGTGCGGGCAGCAACCTGGCCGCCCTTACGACCAAGGCCGAGCCGGTGGCCGAGGACGGCAGGGTCATCGGCTACAAAATAACCGGTAACAAGCAGTTCATTAGCAACGGCGGTTATGCCGATATCATCACCGTGCTGGCCGATACGCCCCAAGGACCCTCGTTCTTCGTGGTCGAAAAAGGGACGGCCGGATTCGAGCAGCACAAAGGCGAAGAAAAGCACGGCATCCGCGCCTCCAACACGTCGCCCCTGACCCTGGACGGCGTTTACGTGCCGGCGGAAAACCTGATCGGCCTCGAACCCGGCAGGGGCATGAAGCAGGCCAACCAGGTTTTCGGTTACACCCGTCTGATGGTGGCTTCCATGGCGCTGGGCGCCGGCGAAGCGGCACTGGAGATCGCAGTTCCCTACGCCAGGGAGCGCATCCAGTTCGGCTCGCCGCTCTCCGAGAAACAGGGCTACACGCACAAGTTGATCGTGCCCAACGTGGTGCGACTGGCCGCCGCCGCCGCATACATCGAAGAGGTGGCCGACCTGTTGGACAGCGGTGATGAGGATTTGCAGGTCGAAGGGGCGATCGGCAAGTACTTCGCCACCGAGGCGGCCGACCGCGCGGCCAACGACTGTATCCAGGCGTTGGGCGGTTACGGCTACATCCGCGAATTCGAAGTCGAGAAAATCAAACGCGACGTCAAAATCACCTGCATCTACGAGGGAACCAGTGAAATCCAGCAGAACATCATCAGCACCTTCCGCTGGAAAAGCAGCCGCAAGAGCAAGGGGCGGTTTTACGGCCGGATCGCCGATGACCTCGCGGCTCTGGACGGCACGGCGCCCAATGTGGGCGCCCGCTGCTATGCGCTGGCGGCCGGGGCGCTCAACCAGGTGATCGATCTGGCGCATGAAAACCGCCTCACCCGCCAGCAGGCGGTCATGTTCGCTCTGGCCGACATGATGACCGCCGTGGAAGTGGGGGCCAGTATGGCCCGCAAGGCGGCGGCGCTGGTCCGCGACAACGATCCGGCGGCCGAAAAGTACAGCGCCATGGCGCGTATTTTCGCGGGCGATGTGTGCCGGCTGGTGGCCGAGAACAGCCTCGCCGTCTGGCTCGCCCGGGACCAGACCGATCCGGGTCAGGCCGACGCCTTCCTCGATTCTATCGGCTACCGGGCCCTGCTGGCCGGCCGGCGCAACTGGCTGGCCGATATGGATCGTGTCGCCGATATCGTTTTCGAACGATAAACCGGCATCGCCCGTTGATACGGGCCCGGCATCATCTCAAGTGAGGGGAAAAATGACCGAAACCAGTGAACGCATTGTGGTGGTAACCGGCGGCTCGCGCGGCATCGGACGCGCCATCTGCAGCGCGCTTGCGGAGCGCGGCACGCGCATCTTCTTTAACTATTTTTCGCCCTCCGATCCGGCCGGCGAAGCGGCCGCCGCCGAAGAAACGGTGCAGCTGGTCGCCCGGACCGGCGCCGAGGCCACCGGACTGTGCGCCAACGTGGCGGTCGCCGAAGAAGTGAATGCCTTTTTCGACAAGGTCATGGCCGCGGCCGGACGGGTCGACGTACTGGTCAACAATGCCGGCATCACGCGGGACAACCTCCTGGTGCGCATGAAAGAGGCGGAGTGGGACGCGGTCCTGGCCGTCAACCTGAAAGGACCCTTCCTGTGCACCCAGGCCGCGGCCAAGATCATGATGAAGCAGCGCAGCGGGCGCATCATCAACATCGCCTCGATCGTGGGCGTGACCGGCAATGCCGGTCAGGCCAACTATGTGGCCTCCAAGGCCGGGATCATCGGATTGACCAAAACCGCCGCCAAGGAGTACGCCAGCCGCGGGGTGACGGTCAACGCGGTGGCCCCGGGATTCATCGAAACCGATATGACCGCCAAGCTGCCCGAGAAGGCGCGCAGCGCCATGCTGGCCCAGATTCCGCTGGATCGGCCGGGCCAACCCGAGGACGTGGCCGCCGCCGTGGCCTTTCTTGCCTCGGATGCGGCCTCCTACATCACCGGACAGACGCTGCACGTGAGCGGCGGAATGTTCATGTAAACGGATCGAGGCGGCCCCGCTGACGGAAGCACCGCCGACCGGTAATTTCACTGCAACGCTCCCGCCGCACCCACCGCCGCGGGAATCGAACACGCTGTGCGAAAGGAGAAAACAACATGTCCGTCGAAGACAAAGTCAAGAAAATCATTGCCGAAAAGCTGAGCGTCGATCTGGAGGAAGTGGTTCCGGAAGCCTCCTTCGTGGATGACCTGGGTGCGGACTCGCTCGATCTGGTCGAACTGATCATGTCCATGGAAGAGGAATTCGATATCGACATTTCGGACGAAGACGCCGAAAAGCTCGTCACGGTCAAGGACGCCATCGAGTACATCAACGCGCACTGACCCGGATTCCCGATCGAGAAGATTTCAATGCCCCCACCGGGCCCTACGCGGTCCGGTGCGGGCTTTGCGCTGCAAATTTCAGCCAGGCAGGCGCCGCCCCGGCCAGGCAGGAGGATGGGCGTGGATAAAGGAGGTTCCGTTTGGAAAGACGGGTCGTCGTAACAGGTGTCGGGTTGGTCACACCGCTGGGGATCGGCACGGCCGAGACCTGGACCGCGATTTGCGCCGGCAAATCGGGTGCGGGGCCGATCACCCGCTTCAACGCCGGTGAGTACAGCACCCGGATCGCCGCGGAGGTCAAGGGTTTCAACGCGGAAGCGTACATGCCCAAGAAAGAGGCCAAGCGCACCGAAAACTTCATCGCCTATGCCATTGCCGCCACCCGCATGGCGTTGGACGATTCCGGTCTGATCATCGACGAACACAACGCCGCGCGCGTCGGCGTTCTGACCGGCTGCGGCCTCGGCGGCCTGAACATGCTCGAGATCACTGCACATACGGTCGATACGCGGGGGCCGAACCGGGTCAGCCCATTTTTCATTCCCCTGATCATCGGCAACATGGCGCCCGGCATGATTTCGATTCAATTCGGCGCCAGGGGCCCCAACTCCTCTGTGGCCACGGCGTGCGCGGCCGGATCGCACGCAGTGGGCGACGCTTATGAAATCATCAAATACGGCAAGGCCGATGCGATGATCACGGGGGGGGTCGAATCGGTGGTGACCCGCACCTGTATCGCCGGATTCGGCGCCATGAAGGCCCTTTCGCAGCGCAATGACGAGCCCGTCAGGGCCTCGCGGCCGTTCGACCGCGACCGCGATGGGTTTGTGGTCGGCGAGGGCAGCGGCATCCTGATCCTCGAGGCGCTTGAACATGCCAAAGCCCGCGGCGCTCGGATATACGCCGAAATGGCCGGCTACGGCATGAGCGGCGACGGCTATCACATGACCTCTCCGCCGCCGGACGGCGACGGCGCCGTGCGCTGCATGCAGGCGGCGCTGCAAGATGCCGGCGTCGGCCCCGAACAGATCGGCTATATCAATGCCCACGGCACCTCGACCCCGATCAACGATTTGTACGAGACGCGCGCCATCAAAACCGCCTTCGGCAAGGCGGCCTACCGTGTGCCGGTCAGCTCGACCAAATCGATGACCGGTCATCTGCTGGGCGGCGCCGGCGGCATCGAGACGGTTTTCACCGCCCTGGCGATTCACGACGGCATTCTGCCGCCCACCATCAACCTCGATCATCCGGACGACGAGTGCGACCTGGACTACATCCCCCATGTCGCCCGCAAAGCCATGGTCGAGTACGCCATGACCAACTCCTTCGGATTCGGCGGGACCAACGCCTCGCTGATTCTGAAGCGCTATACGGATTGAAGCGGCGTGGGGGGGGGGGGGGGGGGGGGGGGCCGGCC
>JAEYRZ010000106.1 GCA_023435265.1 Pseudomonadota bacterium | reverse complement strand
GCCGGGAGCTTTCCAGCATCATCGCCAATACGCCCGTCGGTGGGACGGCCCGCATCACCTTGCTGCGCGGAGGAAAGGAGATGACGGTTACGGCCAAAGTGACCAAGCGGCCGGAAGACGAAAAATTGGCCCAGCAAAGCGAAAAGGGGCATGAGACCGGGAGCCTGGGCATCCAGGTGGCCGATCTTTCGCCGGAGCGCGCGCAGCAGTTCGGTTTGGATCAGGATGAAAAAGGCGTGATCGTCCTCGATGTGGAAAGCGGCAGCCGCGCTGAACAATCCGGTCTGCGCGTGGGCGATATCATTAAGGAAATTGAACATCAAAAGGTTGCGAGCGTAGCGGATTACCGCAAGGTCATCGGCCAGCTGGATGAGAAAAAGACCATCCAGATGCTGATCATGCGCCGCAACGAAGGGTTCCAGGCCATCAAAATCCTCCCTTAGCCGTGACCCCGTCACGGCGCATATAGAGCGCGCCCTCTCACCCGGCCGGCTGCCCGCCTCTTGGGCAGCCGGTCCTTTTTTCAGGAGTGCCATAGTTATACGTTGTCAGTGTTAAATTACAAGCCAAGGTTCCTATCTGATTCGATAATCGATCGACCGGTTCTGCCCTTAAGACTTAACCCCAAAACTCCCTCGATTGATACGGCGGCCCCTGATGCAGGCAATCGCAGGTACATTTATTACCGGGGTCGGTATCGGAATCGGTATCGAATGCTGCCGCCGGTACGGGCTGGTCCTATAGAGTTATTGGGCGATGCGTTTGCGATGGCGATTGCGACCCCGATACGACCCTGCCGCCGTTTTGAGTATGTCCCGTCTGCATGTGATCGCCCTATCCCTGATAAGATTCAACGGACAGGATTCATCTTGACAGATACGGGATGCTCCCCATAAAGTCAGTTCCCTGAAAGGCCGATAAACTGAAAAGGCCGACAAGAACGGAAGTGGAGAATCTTACATGCCGGTATATGAATTCAAATGCTCCTGCGGACATGTTTTCGAGGATCTCGTGCCTATGGATACCCGCACGCACGAGTGCCCGCAATGTCATCAAAGCGCGACCAAGATCATGTCGACGTGCTCCTTCGAGCTCAAAGGAGGCGGCTGGTACGCCGACGGCTATGCATCCAAGAAAAGCTGAACCGACCCGCGCAACGCGCCGCCTGACGCACTCATTCAATCCGGGAAGGCAGTGAATGGTTAAAAACGGGGATTTAAAGGTCGATGACTTGTCCGCTTTCGCGGTGCAAACCATCCTGCGGATGGGGCAGGAAGCGCTCCAATTCTACGGCAAGGGACGGCAGCGCCCGCCGTTCGATCAGGACCTGATCACCCAGGCCGAGCTTCATCTCAACGATTATTTCCAGGAGCATATCCGCAACCGGTACAGCGATCATCTGCTTTTCGGGCAGGACCACCTGGACAGCGGGTATACCCACGATGCCAAAAGATTCCTGTGGGTTTTCGATCCGCTGGACGGGGTCGATAACTTTCAGAGCGGTATCCCGATCTGGGGCATGTCGCTGGCGCTGTATGAAAATTACTGGCCTGTGCTCGGTTTGTTTTATATGCCGGCGACCAAAGATTTGTTCCGCGCCACGGCGGGCGACAGAGCGTACTGGAACGACCGGCCGATCCGCATTTCAGAACGTGACAGCATCTCGCAGGAGAGCCTGCTTCTGACCTTTTCACGCTTTCATCAGTACTACCACTCCGAATTTCCGGGCAAAATAAGAGATTTCGGCAGTATTGGGGCCCACGCCTGTTATGTTGCCATGGGCCGGGCCGACGCCGCCATGACGGCACGGGAATCCTTCAAGGATCTTGCCGCGGTGCGGGTCATCATCGAGGCCGCGGGCGGAAAAATCTGCAAGGCCGACGGCAGCGATTTTTTCCTGGGCGATTATATCGAGGGCCAGCGCATTGAAGATCACCTGCTGATCTGCGGCAAGCGCAACGCCCGCATGGTATACGAATATCTTCGTAAGGTCGGCTGAACACCTGTGTCCGCAAAATTCGCTTCGAGAGAACAGCGGAACCGGGAGCAGGGCGGCTCCAATTGCTTCCTGTGTATCCTCTCTGTGAAAAGTGCCGTTCAGGCGCCCAGCCGTGCCAGGCGTAGATAAAGAGGCTTCAAAATGAAGCCGCCGCCGCAAAACCCTTGCGGGATGCGTCCATCCGAGCGTTGCCCCCTGATCGCGCCAGGCGCTGAAAAATTTCCGACCAAATCTCCCGGATGACTTTTGCCCCCATGAAAACACCGATATGTCCAGCTGCCGCGGTTTTCTTCTCGATGGACTGCGCTGATGCGTGGTCGGCGATTGCAAAAAGCTGTGCTGCCGGTGTGATGTCGTCCTTGCTGCCGGCGATCAGACAAAGCGGCTGCGTGATGCGTCCGAGATCCACACGGCGCCCCAGGATCTCAAGGCGGCCCCGCACCAGTCTGTTCTCTTTGAACAGCTCCTTGACCACTTGCAGGTACATCCGTCCCGGCAGCGGCTGCGTGAACTGGTACCAGCGGTTGAAGCGCCGGTAGCGTTTCAGGAACACCGGATCGTCGATGTGGTGCATCAGGGAAAGATCGTCGCCCATAAAGCGATCTACCGGATTCATCAGCATGAACCCGGCCACGATGAACGCGCCGGGCATGCGCCCGCCGCCCATTGCGACCATGGAGTGGAAAAAAGCTTCGGGCAGAGTGCGGGCCCATTCGGAAATCAATGCATCTCCGGCATGGAAGTCGATGGGCGCCGCGGCGAGGTTCAAAGTCTTGACCCGCTCAGGGAAAAGAGCAGTGTAGATGGCGCTTTGCCACCCCCCCTGGCACAACCCCACCAGATGTACCGGTTCGCCGATATGCCGGACGCAGGCATCCACCGATCGGATGCAATCATCGAGCGAATACTTCTCTTCACCGGGTCCGGCGGGCAATTTGTCCATGACGTAGACGTCGCCGTCGAAATGATGCAGGGCGCATTGGACAAGACTTTGCCCGGGGCCATAATCGACGATCTGTGAATTGTGACCGGCTTCCGGTGGTACGAGCAGGACCGGGTTGCCGCGCCGGTCATAGTTGAATCGGCGCAGGGCGGTCTTCATACCCTTGAAGACGATTTGATTGGGCGTCATCCAGGGATGAGCCTGGATCGGTGGATTTCTTTCCTCGAGATATCGTCCCCAGGCGATCCAGTTTCCGGCAAAAGGTCTTCCGGCGGGATACATGTTCAGCATGCGCCCGAAGGAGTGGTACATGGCGCCCGTCATTCTCAGGCCGCCGCGAACCGCGTTGCCCCATTGTTGCAAAACCTGATCCATTTCAGCCTCCAGTTTCCATTTCAGTCGTCATCGACGCACGAGCGTGCTCTTGAGTTTCCGGGTGAGTGTTTCGGTTTTGGCGTCAGGTGCAGGGATCGGCCGATGGGGGGCGGCAGCTTGGAACGCCGCGGGCGGCGCATTGCCGGCCGTCGGTGGGCTGCAGGACTGGTCCTCAGGCAGGTTGAACGAACCCACTGCCGTAATATGAGGCAGGCGGAATGGTAATCACGAGCGGCTGAGGTCATCGGCTGTATCCGTTTGGAGTTTCAGTTCACAGTTTCCGCGTTACTGCTTCAATCAAAAATGGATGTGAAAAGCAACATCGATCAAACCTGTACGGAACTTCTACAGTTCTTTGCCGAAGTTTTCCGCTCCTGCCGCGACATCCATGTAGCACCGTATGCGTTCATCCGCAGGCATGAATGGGGGCGGCGCTGTATTTAACTTTCATACGGATTGAAGCAGAGTGCGCCGACATCGTGAAGATGCGGGTGTAGAACCCAATCCAATCCCCCAAACACTAAGGCAGAGGTCCAGGTATGACGGAAAAAATTGATACCGGCAGCATGATGCTTCAATCATGGATGAAGTTGAGTGCCGATATGTGGGAGCAATCGGTGAAACAGATGGCAGGATTTCAAGAGAAAGCCGCCAGACCGGCTTCCACGCCGAAGGTGGTTCAGAACGCCGCCGAGCACCAGCGTGAAAAGCAGCGAAGCACGGCGGCCTCGGAAGATGCATGGCGTGAATTGATTTTTAAGATGGTAAACAATACTTTCAACGGATACCTGAAACTGCAGAGAGATCTACTGGAAAAAGCTGCGGGCAAGGAACCCCACTTCCAACAGGAACTTTTCGAAAATGCGGCCGAGCGGCTGTATTCGATGACGCTTGAAAGTTTTGAACATGAACTGCGCAAGGCCCTGCGGGTGCCGGCTCTGGGTCTGACACGTCTTTACCAGGAAAAGCTCACCCGCGCCCTGGGCAAGTACGAGGATTTCAACAAGTCTCTATCCCAGTTCATGCGGCTTTTCGCCAGGCCCTTCGAATCATCGCTGGCCGAATTCAGGAAACTGGCCGCCGATCCGACCGAGACCTACCACAGCCCCAAAGAGCTTTATAAACGCTGGATCAAACTGCTGGAAAACGATTTCATGCGGCTGTACAAGTCGCCGCAATACCTGGATGCCATGTCCGGTGCACTTTCGGCCTATGAAGAATTCGCCCATGCGCGCAATACAGTTTATGAAGATATGTTGAAATATCTTCCAATCCCCACCAATACCGAAATGGATGACTTGTACAAAGAAATTTATCAGTTGAAAAAAAGACTGAAGGAATTCGAAGAACGCTTCCGGCCGATGCGCAGCGCATCCTGAAGCGCGCGTGCCGTTTCTTCACCGCCAAACCTGAACCTGGCGAAAGCCGCAGACCCGGCGAAAGCCGCAGACGAATACGGAGGCCGATATGTCATCCGGCATCAACGCCGCCATGACTCAGATGGCGCAATATATGATCGATTTACAGGCAAAGACGGCAGAGGCCATGGATATCCTGGCGGGGCCTCTGGAAACCGATATCGCTTCGACACCGTACAGCGTGGTATATGAAGAAGACCGCGTCAAATTGAAGCATTACCTTCCTGAGGGCGGGGTTCGCGTTCAGCCTCCGCTGCTGATCGTCTATGCGCAGATCAACCGCGAAACGATGCTGGACCTGCAGCCGGGCCGAAGCGTCCTGCGTCACCTGCTGGACCGCGGGATGGAGATCTACATGATCGACTGGGGGTATCCGACGCGCAAAGACCGCTACCTGGGAATGGACGACTACATCAACGGCTATATGCACAACATCGTCGAATTCATCTGCCGGCGGCACGGCATCTCCAATTTGAACCTGATGGGGATCTGCATGGGAGGGACATTCAGCGTCATTTACGCAGCCTTGCACCCGGAGAAAGTCAAGAACCTGGTCACGACCGTTACGCCCACCAATTTTGATACGGACCAGGGCTTGTTGCACGTCTGGATGAAAGCCATCGACGCGGACCGCCTCGTGGACACCTTCGGTAACATTCCCGGAGATTTCATGAATTTGGGCTTTTTACTGCTCAATCCGGCGCGGCTGATCGTGGACAAGTACATCGGCTTCCTGGAAAATATGGACAACCGCGTGTTCGTCGAAAATTTCGTGCGCATGGAAAAATGGATCTTCGACAGCCCGGACTTGACCGGAGAAGCGTTTCGGCAGTTTGTGCGGGATTGCTACCAGAAAAACCTGCTGATCCAGAACAAACTGGAAGTCGGCGGCCGGCGCGTGGATTTGAAGAAGATCACCATGCCGGTGTTGAACATCTATGGAAAATTCGATCACCTGGTGCCCCCCGGGGCGTGCAATCGATTGACCGGTGAAGTGGGCAGCCGCGATGTTGAAGATTTGTGCCTGGAAACCGGACACATCGGTATTTATGTAAGCTCGAAGTGCCAGGACGTTTTCGCACCCAAAATAGCCGGGTGGCTGGCGGCGCGTGCGCAGTGCGGCGACAGTGGCGCAGCGCAAGAACAGATTTCCAGGGCCTCATAGAAAGGAAGCAAAAGTGATCGGGAAAACCATCCACGAACTGCGCATCGGGCAATCGGCCGAATTCTCCAAGACGCTGTCCGAAAGCGATATATACCAATTCGCCGGCATTACGGGTGATTTCAATCCTGCACATGTCAATCAGTCCTATGCCGAGAACACCTATTTCAAACAGCGCATTGCACACGGCATGCTATCTGCCAGTCTCATCTCCACCGTCATCGGGATGCAACTGCCCGGCACAGGAACCATCTACGTTGAGCAGGAACTCAAGTTTCTGGCGCCGGCCTTTATCGGCGACACGCTTACGGCGCGGGTCGAGGTTTCGGAAATCGATGTGAACAAGAATCGGGTGCGGCTGATCACCCGTTGCCTGAACCAGAATGAAAAGCTGATCGTGGACGGCACCGCGATGGTGAGTCCGGTGAAGCGAAAGGTTGCCGATTAAAGCAGATTATCCGCTGCTGAAAACTCTCGTCCCCTCCGCGCTGCTCGATGACGGCGTACATGAGGCCGCTTTCGAGCTGCGCCGATGACTCTTTTATAAGATTCGGAGTACCGGCTCGGAATATGGTATTCAAGCGGGAAGAGGACCGCCGTATCGGTGGACGCCGGGCGGTCCCCAAATGCGCTTAATCGGCGGATTGAAAATAAGATTCGACCTTCTGAAAATTGTCGTCCATGAATTTCTTGAAGTCGATTCGTCCCTTCTTATACGCCTTGACCCATTCGTTGATGGCGTTACGGCCTTCTTCGGGAATCCAGGTGGCCTGTTCCAGCATCATGTGCGCCGATTTCTCCGCCTGCTCCTGCAGCATGACCATTGCGTTGAAGGAATTGTCAAAAGAGGCCTTGTTAAACTCCAGCATCTGCCTGAATATTTTCTTTTGATCCATTGTCGGCCCTCCCGCCGGTCCGAATTACTCGGCGCTGTGTTGAGATTGGCGTGCTGCTTCTTCCGTTCTGCGCACGGTCTCCTCGAAGATGTTTCCCCAGTTGTCGTAGCTGTCCCGGATGATCGAGTTGAATTCGTTGCGCGTTTCGCGGATCGAATCCATCCAGTGACCCATTGTCTTCACGCCCTCCTGCGGCAGGCCGGCCATCTGTTCGAACCAGGCCTGGGTGGCCCTCCCGGACTGTTCCTGGATGTTGCTCATGGTGTTGAGCATCATGTCGAAGGTCGACTTCTGAAGATCGATCATCCTTTTGGTCATTCTATCGGTTACCATTTAATTCTCCTTCTGATGAAATCTTTTTGACCGGTACAGAGAACCGGCCAGCGGTTTGGGGTTTGTGACAATGGCCGAAGTCCCGATGCCGCGCGACTACGGCCGGCACATTAAACGTCGCACTTCACGGGTCCGCGATCGCATATGCCTTCCGGAATCTTCTCATCGAAAAAGGATTGCAGCAGCATGATGAATTCAGAAAGCAGACGCTTGCTGACCACGAAGATATGGCCGACGTTTTGTTCGATCGAACGATTCAGGTGCGGGCAGCTGAACTCCAGGCAACCGCCGCCCACATGGATATCCAGGACGTTGTTCAGACTCGACTGGATCGGCGTGATCGGGTCGCGCAACCCGCGATAGTCCAGAAATTGCACATTGGCCTTTTCCAGAATGTCCAGGCGCACGGGTTTGCCGTTCAACTCGGGCACGATTGATGGAAGACAGTAAGTCCCTCTGGCGATCTGATCTTCGACATAAAAGCGTTTGATCCACTCCCGATGGGCCCGGGCGGGAAACCGCGAGCCATGCAGGAGCCAGTAGAGAAAGGGTGCGGCGTCATCGATCGATTCCTTTTTGATCGCCCGGGCGAAAAAGCCCATCGGAACGCTGTAACGCACGCCCGGTTGCGTGACCTGCATGCCTTCCTCGATCAACTGCGGGGGAATGTTGACGTTGCCGAAGAGTACCTCCATGAACTGCGGATCGTAGGTGTCGCGGAGCAACTGCCGCATGGGCCCCATGCCGTTTTCGCGGTCATCGAACTTGAACGGCGAGACCAGATAAGCCACTTTCTTGATATCCATGTCCCTGCCGCGCGCCAGCCGCTCCTCGGCGCGGCGGGCGACGTACGGCAGCATCAAGGTTCCGCCCATGCAGTAGCCCAGAATATAAATGTCCTGCCCGGGATGCTTGCGCTTGATCAGCGACAAGTAATCATCGTGGATGGTTTTGGCGTAAAATTCCAGATCGAGGCGGCTTTCTTCGATGCCCGGATTGCCGTAATCGACCATGTAAACGGCATAACCCGCCTGGAGCAATCCGGCCACGATGGACTTTCCTTCCGCCAGGTCCAGGATTTCAGGTTTGTTGATCAGCGGCGTATTGATGTACAGAACGCGGTTATTGGGCTGGACCCCGGGCGGTAGAAGGTAATGCCGCAACCGGACCGAGTAGCGCTCTGAATACTCCACGATTTCGTAGGGTGAAAAACCGATCCGGGACTGAGTGGCCACTTCGCTGAATGTTTTGATGTCGAAGGCCCGCGCGGCGTGCAAATTCTCCAGCCGCGTGCGGACGCCGGCCATGTAATCGTCGAATTCCCCAGGCTCCATCTGTTCCGCAGGTTTCCCGGCAAAGGGCAGCGGGCCGTCGGTGTGCAGGGATTCGGTAACGGCCATGAGCAGACATTTGAGCATATCCTTGTAAGCCATCAGGCGCGTGCGCCCTAGCGAATTGTATTGGCGCTCGAGCCATGCGAACTGCCGGATGACGTCTGCGAGGAAGACTTTGCCTTCTCTTGCGGTTGAATAATCGCGCGCCTTGCGGGTATCGAAACGGCCGTTGTGGTCCAGGAACACCCCGCAAAATTCGTGCAGCAGCCGGGCATAGAGCAATTCGACGCGTTCGTTCTGCGCACCGAAAAAATTGGGATTCTCTCCGGTTTGGGCGCAAATTTCGGCGTAATGGCGGATCGGGTCGGTCAGCCAGAGGCGCAGAAAGGCGCCCTGCCAGCCGGCCACAACCGCCAAAGGGCCGAGCAGGTTGGGAGATAGCGCGGCCATCTCAAGATGCCTCTGCAGGCCGATCAGGGATTTCACCTGTTGTCCCATGAAACTGCCTTTAAAGCCGGCATCGATCTCGAGGCCCTCATGGTTGTCGGCCGGTGTGGAACCCATCAACGCCAGCAGGCTGTCGGTGCGAATGCGGTCACTGTCCGCATTGACTTGGATCATGTGTTTTCCTTTATTCAGGACCGCGGTTGGATCGGCCCGATGATGCTGCTTTTGCGCGCATTGCATGAGCGGAGCCGGAGGGATGTGCCGAAGAATTTCTTGCGCGCCGAAGGTAGATGAATAATAGAATTTAGCAGCCAAAAGTCAATACGGGAGCCTTTTTTTCAGGAAAAAAAGAGTACCCGTAAACAATTCTCCACGGCTTCGGGGTTCATCAGGAATCCGCCTGCGCCGGAAAGTAGATGATCACCCGGGTTCCGCGGCCGGAATGGGAGTCCACCCCGATCCAGCCACCGTGGTTTTTGACAATTCCATACACCGATGCCATTCCAAGCCCCCGGCCTTGAAACTTGGTGCTGAAAAACGGCTCGAAAATTCGGCGGCGGACGGATTCCTGCATGCCGCGGCCATTGTCCTCGACAGTCAGCCAGGCGTAATGACCGGGCCGGAGCCCGGCCATGGATTGGACGTCATTCGCCTCCAGGCGTGCTTCACCGGTCGAGATCGTGATCCGGCCTTTGCCCTGGATCGCTTCGACCGCATTGGCCACCAGGGCCGCTATGATCATTTGAAATTGGGCTTCATCAAGGGCGACGGGCGGACCGTCCACCTGGAGTTCGGTCGTCAGTTCGATCTGCCGGTCGTCTATCGAAACCGCCCGTTCCAGGGCGGTCGCGACAAAGTGCGACAACGGCATGGTGGCGATCCGCCATTGCCCTTGCCCTGCATAGGCCAGCAGCAGACGAATCAAGTGCGCCATGCGGTCACTGACCGCCTGCATGTTGTCCAGATAGCGTTGCGTCTTGGCAAGGTCGCCGGAATGCATGCGTAGAAGTTCGATGCCGGTCATGATCGTTGTCAAGGCATTGTTGAATTCATGGGCGATCCCGCCGGCCAGCGTTCCGACCGTCTCCATGCGGTGGACATGACTCAGTTGTTCCTGCGAATGTTTCAGCTCCGAAATATCGGTCAGGCTGGCCCTGACGCCGACGATTCGGTTCTCCTCATGGATGGGTGCGCAGCGCGCGATAACGGTGATCGGGGAGCCGTGGTTTTTGAGAACGCCTTTTTCCGAGGGCCCGCTCGCAAGACCCAGCAGAGCTTCCCGGAAAGGATCGTCGGCACCTTCGGCATGTTGAAGATGCCTGCGCAGATCGATGCCGCGCCGGAAATCATCGGGTCCCAGTCCCAGCAGCTGCAGTCCGGCCCTGTTGATGAACTGGACCTGATAATCGCGGTTCAACTCGCAGATGACGGTCGGCAGCTGGTCGGCCATCTGCTTGAAGCGGTCCTCGCTGCGGCGCAGGCGCGATTCCAGGCGGGCCTTGTACAAACCCACCTCGAGCGCCGTGTACAGGTCGGCTTTCGTGAAGGGTTTGAGCAGATAACCGAACGGTTCGGCGATCTTGGCCCGCTTCAACAGCTCCTGGTCGGCATGGGCGGTCAGGAAAATGACCGGCATGCGGTATAACTGATGAATGCAGGCCGCTGCCTGGATGCCGTCCATCTCGCCCTTGAGGCGGATATCCATCAGGATCAAATCCGGGTGATGCTGGCCGGCCTGCTGGATCGCTCCGGTGCCGGAGTCGACCTGCGCGCAAACCGTGTAGCCGAGGTCGGTCAGGCTGACCGCCAGGTCGTGCGACACCACGAATTCGTCTTCCACGATCATGATCGAAGCTTTTTTGGTCACGAAGCACTTTTATCCGAATGGGGGAAGCGGATGCGGAACCGGCTTCCCCCGCTGCGGTCGACCTCGATGGATCCGCCCAACTGGCTTTCCGCCAATCCTACGACGAGCCTCAGGCCCAACGTCGGGATGCGGCGTATGTCCAGTTCCGCGGGCAGCCCGATGCCATTGTCGCTGACCGACAGATCGTAGATCGTTTCCTTCTCGGACGCTTCGACATGAATTTGACCGCCTCTTCCTTCCGGAAAGGCATATTTCAGGGCGTTGGAAATCAGTTCGTTGATGATCAGTCCGCAGGGAACCGCCTGGTCGAGGCTGATGAAGACCCCCCGGGCCTGAACGGAGAGATCGATCCCGCGGGACTGCATCTCGTACATGCGCAGCAGAGCGGCCCCCAGGCCCTGCACATAAGAGTGCAGATTGATGCGGGTCAGCGAGTCGGATTGGTGCAGCGTTTCGTGAATCAGCGACATCGCGTTGATCCGGTTGCGCAATTCCTCGAATAGAACCTTTACACGGGGATCGGCCTGGTTGGCGGCCTGCAGGTTCAGCAGGCTGAGGATCACCTGCATGTTGTTTTTCACACGGTGGTGAATTTCACGCAGCAGAATTTCTTTTTCATTGAGCGCGGCCTTCATTTTTTCTTCGGCGTGCTTGCGATCGGTGATATCCACGGCCAGAACGGCGCCGCCGATCACCTCGTCCGAAGCATCGCGCAAGGGGATGTAGTGGGTCAAAAACCATCGGCCCTGGTACGCGTTTTCGGCACTCAAGGTTTCGCCGGCCAATACACGGCGGTAGCGATTGACCAGCGTTTCCCGATTTTCCTCGTCGGTCAAGTCCATCAGCGATCTGCCTTCGACTTGCTCCGGTGTAACGGCCAGCTGGGAAAGCGCTTTGCCTTCAAGCATTTGAAAACGCAGTTCATTATCGAAGATGGCCATGGCGCCGTCCGGAAAATTGCGGGCCATCGTGCGCAGCAAACCGCTTTGACGAAGCAGCATATCGTTGCGTGGCGCCATTCCCGCTTCGGCTTCAAGCCATGCGCAGCGATGGCGCAGGTCTTTCAACTCGGAGATGAGTTCCGCTTTGGTCTTTCGGCTGTCGCGCATAGCCTCATCCGGCTGCGGATTGCGGCCGCTGTTGCGGTGGAAAAAGGTGGTTGTTACGTGAGGACAGGCCAATGCCACTGAAGGGTTCTTCCTTCTTCTACGGATTCAGTCATCAAGCTCAGCCCTGTAGATAACGGAATGCGCCGATTTTAAAATGGGGTCGGCAAGGCAATAAGGCGGTAGAACGACCCTACCTTGAAGTGCCCCCGAGATACGCAGAGCCGACCTGCGCGATACGCAGGGCCTGCCTGCAGCGATAATTCAAGGGCTTGAAGGAAATAGCCCCTGGAGCGCGCGGGTCAGATCCTCGGTGTCGATCGGTTTGCTGATGATGCCGTCGGCACCAGCCTCCATGATGCGCTGGCGGTCGTCCGCCAGGGTATAGCCGGTCAGGGCGATCACCTTGGTTTCGCGCAGGCGCCGTCTGCGGGAGGCGCGAATACGCCGGGTGGCTTCCAGGCCGTCCATTACCGGCATACGGACATCCATCAAAACAAGGTCGAACGGCTCGCGTTCGAGACAGGCCAGCGCTTCCTCGCCGTTCATCGCCTCCTGCACCCTGAAACCGGATTGCTCAAGCGTCTGCCGAAAAGCGAGCAGATTGATGTAATTGTCTTCCACGATCAGCACATGCAAGGGGCCCAGATGGGACAGGGCGTCGAGGATGCTTTCGCCGGAGGAAGTATTTTTCGAAGCCGCGCCTCTAAGGTTGATCATGCCGGATCCGGATTGATCTTGCAGGGCTTCGAGCAGGGTGCTGATCATGGACTTGAGTTCCTGGCCCGCTTCCAGGATCAAGGAGATGTTCTCTGCGGTGCAGTTCCGCTGTGGATTTTCGCCGATCAGTTCGATTAGGTTCATCATGCCGGCCAGCGGCGTGCGCAGTTCATGGCTGATATGAGACATGAAGGTGCTTTTCGTCACCGGCTGCGATTCCGCGTCGGCCGTGGTCTGCGCTTCGGCGGCTGGGGCGGCAATCACCGTGACGCCCGCGACTTCGCCCGTCCCGTTGAATTCCGGAAGAAAAAAGCATCTGAAACGGCGCGCGCAACGCAATTCGCGGTAGTTTAAATCGATTTGAATGGGTCGGGCCTCGGCCATGACCGCCTGCAGCGCCTGCGCCCAGGCGCCGCGGCCGGCTTTCGAAGAAAGGGCGGAATGAAACGGCCGACCCAGCAGGTTGGATCCCTTGCGGTCGGGCGCCGCCAGAAAAGATCGCGGGTTGATATACGTCAGCCGACCCCGGGGGTCGATACGGCAGACCAGTTCAGGAAGGTGCCGCTGTTCCATGTGGTTCGGGTTGGCTTTTTGCATGACTTCTGGAAAAAGGACGTCCGTTCGGGGTGTCGTCTTAAACTGAAGGGGAAGCAGGCGAAACCGCTTCACCGTGCGTAAACCGCATAGCGGATTTCGTTTTTACCGGCGGCTTTAATGGTATACATCAGTTCGTCCGCCGTTTTAATGAGATCGCTCACGGTCTGGGGCACGGTATGAAAGCTGACCACGCCGATACTGAAGGTGACCGGCCAGCGGTGATGGCCCATTTCGGCCAGGAGATTGGCCTTGATCTGGGTCAGCACGCTGCGGGCGGCGGCCTCGTCCGTTTCGGGCATCAGCACCGCGAACTCGTCTCCGCCCAGACGGGCGACGACATCGGTGTCCCGCAGGCAGCGGCGCAAGGTCTGCGTGACGCGCTGCAGCACGAGGTCGCCCGTGTTGTGACCGAAGCGGTCATTGACGCTCTTGAAGTTATCCAGGTCGATATAGGCTACGGTGAAAACACGGCGATAGCGGGAAAATCGGCGGATTTCCATCTGGGTCAATTCGGTGAAGAAACGGGCATTCACGGCGCCGGTGACGTGGTCCGTGCGGGCCAGCTGCCGCTCGGCTCTGAGGGTTCTGGACAAGCGGGTCAACAGGAGCGCCACGATCAGAAAGAAGGCGAACCTGACGATGACATCCACCAGAAGCTGACTCTGCGCGACGGCACCGGAAGCGGCCACCATCCAGGTGATGGTGCAGACCGCAGCGGTGATCACTCCGGATACTTCTTCCATGAACCAGGCTGCCAGGGCGACCGGGATCAGGTAAAGCAGGCTGAAGCTCGACTGATTGCCGGAAACCTGGTCCATGACGCCCAGAAGCAGGGTGAGCGCGAATCCGGCCCCAAAAAGCAGCCAACGGTTGCGCCGGTCGAATTCTCTCTTGAAAAACGTTGAGGTGGTCATCGTATGCCTCGCATGCCTCGCGCGGATAGGCCGCAGCCTTCCGCCGTTGGTTTCAGCGCCGCCTGCACGATGGGCGCAGGCGGCGCAGCCGAGGTAAAAAATTCCGGTCGATTTAATCGACGATTTCGAGCACCATGCGCTTGCTCTGTTTGCTGGCCACGGCGCCCAGAATCGTTCTCAGGGCATCGGCCATGCGGCCTTGCCGGCCGATGATCTTTCCGGTGTCGCCGTTGTCCACCTTCAACTCCAGCACCATGATCTGATTCCCGTCGATCGCTTTGACGTCCACGTGCTCCGGATGATCCACAAGGTTTTTCACGATATACTCAGCCAACTCTTTCATTTTCGATTTCCTTTCGGTATGCGCTGAACCGCTTCTCGCTTGCGTTTGTGGCACAATACCATGCCGGTGGTCATCTACAAGACGGGACGAGTATGGTTGGAGTATGGGCTAAAAACCCATATTTCAGGAAAGCGAGATCAGATAGCTGCGCAGGTTCAGGCGCTTGTTGGATAAGTTCAGCTTGCGGCGGATGTTGTGTCGGTGAAAATCGATGGTGCTCTCGGCCACACCCATCAAATCGGCGATCTGTTTGGTCGATTTGCCCTGGCGGATCAGATTGGCCACCTGGGTTTCGGCCGGTGACAACCGCCTGAATTCGGTGTTGAGGCGCCTGGCAACCGGAGAGATGATGTCATCCAGATTCGAATGAATCATATCCAGCAAGGCTTTCTGCTTGGGGCTGATTTTCAGGGTCGCCAATTTTGCCAGATGCGGCCGCACCAGTTCGTTGACATTGATCAGGATTTTTTCCTCCAGTTCCTTGCGGTCGGCTTCGCGTTGCGCAAGCAGGACGCGCAGGGCGCTGTTTACTTCCGCCAGGTTGCGGGTCTGCGCCTCCAATTCTTCCGATTTCTGCTGAAGCACCTGTTGGGTCCGTGTGTGTTTGACGATCTCGGCGCGCAGTTCCTGGTTGCTGCGCAACAGTTCCGCGGTCCGTTGGGCCACTTGAGCGTCCAGATCGGCGCGCGCCTCGCGCAGGGCCGCTTCCGACGCTTTGAGGAGCGCCTGACTGCGCGAAAGGTCGGCTTCCAGTTCGGCGCAGCGCCGGCGCAGGTCGGTCAGGGCGAGGGTGGACTCAGCGGGTTCGGGGTGGCGGGTCATATCTTTGCGCATTGCAGGCATGACCTTAAACATAATCGCACTCGCCCGATCGTCAAAATTGACGGCGCCGTAGAGTCCAATATCTGCGTTGCGCTCGCGGCGCCTTGATCTTGAACTTTTTACGGCGCCGTCGGTTACTTTCCACGACCTCATCAAAATCAAGTTGTCGATTCCCCGAATCCCGCGCCGGCCGGATAGTTATAACCGGCGGGTTTCGAAGCGTTCGGCAGGCTGCGGTTCCTGGCCCTGGCCGCCGCGATCAGAGCCAGGAAAAGGCGTTGCTGTTCGCGCTTGTGGGGCAGGTATTCGGGATGCCATTGAACGCCGATCACAAACGGGCGACGGGTGTGCTCGATGGCCTGGATCACGCGGTTCGGATCGCGGGCGGCGACACGAATATCACGGCCCAGGCGATCGACCGCCTGCCGGTGCAGCGCATTGACCAGGATGCGGTGGGCATCCAGGATTCCGGCCAGGCGGGAATCGGGCTGCACCAAGGCCAGTTTTTGCGGCAGCACCGTGTTGACCCGGGGGGTTTCCATGTAGAAGGCGCTCAGGTCCTGCATCAGCGAGCCGCCCTGAAAGACATTGAGCAGTTGCGCGCCGCGGCAGATTCCCAATATCGGCATCCCCGCGGCCATCGCCTGTTCGACCAACCTGAATTCAAAAACATCCCGCTCTTTGTCGCCACCGGTCATCGTGTGCAGGCTGAAGAATTTGCGCAGCAGATAAAGCGCCGGATAGAAGATCAGCCGCAGCCAGGGCTGCGAGCGCCGGTATTCTTCCTGGACGATGGTTTTGATGGCCGCCGACTCCGTTTGTCCGTAGAGTCCGGGGTCCACGTCGGCGCCGCCGCCGATCACCAGACCCTGGATGCCACGCAGTCCCTTGCCGCTCGCGGGTTTGAAGCGCTTCGCGCGGCCGCCCGCCCTCCGTACGGCCAGACAGGTGAACCACCAGGCCGCCGTACCGCCACGGTCCGGTCCGGTCACCGCGATCGCCGGGCGTGCACTCACGACCGTTCGATCCAATCGGCCGTCTTGGCCACCCAGGCATCGATATTGCCGTTGGTCGCCGAGCTCACCGTGGTGAGATAGTCGCGGCTCATGGCCGCGATTTTATCCGGTGCGGCTGCCAGGCGCTCGACCTGGACCCACCGGTTCCACTCGACGGCGGCGCTCCATTGCGGGTCGTCGATTTGACAATTGGGCAGGCGGTAGTGAAAAGCGGCCCGCGGCTTCACCAGGTGCTGTTCCACCGGATGCCGGCGGACGCGGGCTTCATCCAGGAACGCAAACAACGGGAGAAAATCCAGGGGGCGGTTGCGGGTCGGGTTGTGTTTCAAATAATCATCGATGAAGTTTGGAAGATCCGGTCCATAGGCCGGATCGAGCGCACGCCGGCAGTAGACCGCCGGGAATTCATTGATGTACGGGGATAACCGACGGGTCAGATCGATCTGTGAAACCTTGAACAGCCAGTCGTACAGAAGCAGAAAAGCCTTGAGGTAATCGATCAGGATGCGAGGTTCGGAAGAGGGGATGTCGACATTGATCTGCAGGCTGAAGGCATACAACAGCGACGCCTTGGTGCCCTTGACCCGACGCCGGCGCAAGGCGCTCTCCAGCCGCTCGATGACGCCGAGTCGGTCGAGCGGAATGGGCGGCAAAACGATTTCATGCGGCACGAACGTTCCGGCGATTTTGGCCAGCGTCTTTTCCACAATTCCTGCAACGCCCAGTTCGTCCGCATCGACCCCCACCTCCTTGAGAAACCGTTTGTAGCGTTCATCCTTGAGAACCGAGGAATCGAGTTCGACCGTGATATCGCCGAAGGGCGTATCCAGGATCTTGTACACAAAGCTGTTGAAAGCGATCAACTCTCCGCCGAAGATCTCCGCGACCGCCCTGGCCAGCGGCAGAAGCTCGCCGCCCTGCATTTCGATTTCGAAGCCGACCGCTCGCAGCCGGCCGAGATGATTGGTGCGCAACGGCGGCATCATGAAGCGTGTGGGGCTTTCCATTGTATCCATTGTTACAAAATGCCGCTTTGCGCAGCCGGCCGAAAGAAGGGGAACTATGTAATATCGTGAAAATAGCGCCTTAGCGGCAAAAATGGAGGGCGATCTTGAATCGGATGAATTCTGAGCGCCGCGGGCGGCGCTCAGAGTCGAGGCGGAGAAGTCTATTTCTTCTTGTTCTTGTTTTTGCCCTTGCCCGGATGTTTTGCTTTTTGCTGGTCGTGATATTCGTAAGGGCGGCTGCTGTCCAGCTCCAGGCTGACAAAGGAGGTATTCAGGCGGATCGAACTCGGCAGAGACACCGAGGCGGTCCATTGACCGCCGGTCATGTAGAAGTAGAGATTGCGTCCGGTGTCGTAGTACACCTCAGCATCGGGGTAATACCGGTACTGGTATTTTGCACGATAGCCGTGTGCGGGGGCATGCGCGGGAGGTCCCGACTTGACTTCCTGGGGAGGCGGCGCCGGCGTCGGAGAAGAACCGGCGCCGATGCCGATTCTTTGACAGCCGGCGACGGAAACGAGCACAAAAAGTGCCATCAGGTACAAAAAAAGAGAGTTCGGGCGTGCGAAAATGTTCAATTTGGGCCTCCATGCATTGCGTTTATGAATAACCGGTGCACATTCACAAGGGCTAAAAAGCAAATATCGAGCCATACGGGACTGTTCATGGGACCATGGAGGGACTCGATCAATGATTCGCCGAGGGACGAATGCGTGTATGCCTGTCCGGCGCCGCAGCTGCAGCGCAGCCGAACCGGTGAAGTTCGATGTCGAAGTCGGACAAAGGATCATCTTGCGCCGAGACAGGGGTCGGTCTATAACCGCGCGCATCCAATGGATCGAATGAAGTCGATGGTCAGTGAAAATTTTACAATGGTGCGCGTGATTGCAGCCGTCATCCGGGCGGAGGATCGGTATTTAATCTGCCGACGCCCGTCACACAAACGGCATGGAGGCTTATGGGAATTCCCGGGCGGAAAGATCCAGGCCGGTGAAAACCGTTTTGGCGCCGCGGCCCGTGAACTTGCGGAGGAGTTGCGGGTTCGGGTGATCGCCGCGGGTGCCCACCTTTACACGGCCATCGACCCCGGCAGCCGGTATGCCATCGAATTCGTCGAAATCGAGATCCAGGGCCAGCCTGTTGCGGTAGAGCATTCGCAGATCCGATGGTGCCCGGTTGCGGATATGGCGGAGATGCAGCTTGCACCGGCGGATGCCGCATTTGTCCGCGCCTGTCTTACCGCAGGGAAACCCGGATGCGCCATCCCGCACGGCGGGTTTACGCGTTGATGTCGGCCAGCAGGTTTTCGTAAAGCAACTGTTGACGCACGCCCGGATCGGCGTCCAGGGCCAGTTGCCCCCAGAAGATGACCTGGCCCGCATCGCCGAGCTGACGGTAATTATCGGCAATCGCCCAGTACAGATCTTTTGCCGGCGTCTTGCGGAAACGCGTTGGAAAGCGGAGCAGATTTTCGAAATCGTAGATGGCCGCCCGGTGCTGGTGCGTCATGGTATAGCAGGACCCCCGGCCGATCAAACTTTCCTCGTCTTTTGCATCCACCGCCAGAGCGCGCGAATAGAACACGATGGCGACCGCAAGACTGTTCTCGACTTCATGGATCTTGCCCAGATAGAAGTAGGGGTTGTCGCCGTCCGGATGGCGGTAGCCGGGGTGGATGCTGGTCACCTTTTTCAGCGCCGCAACGGCCTGGACGCCGTCCGGGGCGTGAAAACAGCGCCGGCCGAATTCGAACCATTCCGCCAGCGTGCGCGGGTTCTTCGCGGACCCGCCGGGAACGGGTTGATGGATTGACGATCGTTTCATTACATTGCACATGCAACAGATGTATTCATCCGGCACGCCGAACGGAATAATTGAAAACCTTTATTGGCCCGCCGACAGAGGCGTAAAGCCAGGAGGGCAGGCCGACGGCAGGAATCTTCATTCTTGATCGAACCGGCAAAAAAAGCCTATATTTCCGATTCGCCCGCATCGAATGGCGCATGCCGACACATTGATGCGAAAGGAATGAATGCTCACCCCCCTGTCCTGGAAAGGGCGCACGGATGCTGGAATCGGGAGGCGAACCCGTTGCGGGCATGATCGCCCTCGGACGCTTCATCGGCCCGGGTCTGCAGAAGTTTTTGCTGGTGATGTGCGGCGGAGGGCTGGGTGCCGCCTCGCGCTACGGCATCGGACTTCTGACGGCGCGCCTGTGGGGCAACACCTTTC
>JAEYRZ010000064.1 GCA_023435265.1 Pseudomonadota bacterium | reverse complement strand
GCGCCCACGCCGACGAACATTTCCACGAAATCGGAGGCGCTGGCACTGAAAAAGGGCACATTGGCCTCTCCTGCCGTGGCTTGCGCCATCAACGTCTTGCCCACACCCGGCGGCCCTACCAGCAGGATGCCTTTGGGCAGTGTGGCGCCCAATTCCCTGAACTGCCGGGGGTCCTTCATATAGTCGACGATTTCCTTGAGCTCCTTCTTGGCATTCTCCAATCCAGCCACGTCCTGGTATTTGATTTGAACGTCCTCGCGGTTGAACAGTTTGGCTTTGGATTTGCCGAAGCCGAACAGCCCTCCCTGGCCGCCCATGCGGTTCTGCATTTTGCGGCTGGCGTAAACGAAGAAGCCGACGATCAGCACCCAGGGCAGCATCCCCAGGACGATCATGCCCAACCAGGAGCGTTCCGTTGAAACAGCCTGCACGGGAACATTGTTCGCCTCGAGCAACGGCAGCAGGTCCGGATCGTCGATTTCGGGTTTGACGGTCGTGAAGCGACGGTCATCGGGAGCGGTCCCGGCCTTCTCCTCACCCGCCGGAGCTTTGTACCGCCGTTGTTCGTTTTCATTTTTGAATTCACCCCGGACCACATTCCCCTTGAACGTCACCGCTTCAACGCGACCCTGGGCGACCGCCTGCTTGAATTGCGTATAACTGATCGTGCTGGAATCGCCTTCCGAACCGAAGCCCCTGAGTAAAAAGAAGATCAGGTAAACCAAAAGAAAAACCCAAAGAATCGAGCGCCAGTTGGCCGGCTTGCGGTCCATGCGGCCATCGTTGTTTTCGGATGGCGGATCGTATCGGTTGTTTTGTCCCAGCATATCGAAAACTATCCAATCTTGTAAGGGGAATGGTTGATCGTCCGGCGGCCGAAAAAAGGATTGCAGGCGTTGAGCAGCATGCTCAACAAGCACTCGACAATCCGCCCCGGGAGAACGGCAACCGATGAATGTCCCCGAATTGCGGCCCGGCGGGCCGAAGGCCGAAGTCTGCGGCAAATATGGAACTGAATACGGTCATCGCAAACAAGCAAGGCGCCGCTGATCGGATCGCGCGCCGAAGCAGAAGAGACAAGTGATCGGGGAAGCGATCAACGCTGCCGACAGGATCTGTGCTACGGTCATTCAACCCTTTCCGTTCCTGGTTTTCTTCCTCATTCTCCCCACTCGAAGACTAACCAGCAGGCATTTCAAAACAATACCGACTTGGCTTTATTTGACTTTTGCCGCTAACTGACTCCGGCAAGCACTTTTCTGGTTTGGGAATTGATGACCAAAAACGGTCGACCTAAAATGCTTCCAATACAGTCAATCCCGCATTTACACGGACACGGCCGCCAATGTATAAGTTGCCGCATTTGAATGGATGGGGTTTGCTTGATCTGAATGGACGACATCATCCGGATACTGGTGGTCGATGATCATGCGCTTTTTCGCCAAAGTCTGCGGCGCGTTATCGACTCCCGGGACGATATGCAGGTGGTAGCGGATGCCGAAAACGGCCGAGTCGCCATCGAAAAGGTCGCGGAGTTCGGTCCGGATATCGTTCTGATGGACATCCGCATGCCGGTTATGGGCGGTATCGAAGCCACAGAGGAGATAACCGCCCGTTTCAGCGGCGTGCGGGTGATCGCCCTCTCCAGCCATTCCGACCGCGATTACATCGAAAGAATGCGCCTGGCCGGCGCCTCCGAATATCTCAACAAGGTATGCGGCCGGAACGAACTGGTCGCCTGTATCCAGAAAGTCTGGTCCAACGGCCGCAGGCCCGCATCCTGAAAGGGGTTCCCCACGTGCGTAGGGGGTCCACACGACCGATCAAAGTGTGACCGAACGTGTGAACCGAACCCGCGCCTCCGAATGCCCTCGCCGCCGCCCCGGCTCAGGCTACGGAAATCCGATGATCCAGGTAGACATCCTGAATGGCATTCAACAGGCGGACGCCTTCTTCAAACGGCTTCTGAAAGGCCTTGCGCCCCGAAATCATCCCCATGCCGCCGGCGCGCTTGTTGATCACGGCCGTGCGGACCGCCTCGGCCAGATCGTTCTTGCCCGAAGCGCCGCCCGAATTGATCAGTCCCGCCCGCCCCATGTAGCAATTCATCACCTGGTAACGCGCAAGATCGATGGGATGATCCGAGGCAAGTTCAGAATACATCCGCGGATTGCTCTTGGAAAATTTGATCGATGTGAAGCCGCCGTTGTTTTCGGCAAGTTTCTGCTTCACGATATCGGCCTGCACGGTGGCGGCGAGATGATTGGCCTGCCCGGTCATATCGGCCGCCAGATGAAAATCCCCCTTCTCGGTTTTGAAGGCCGAATTGCGCAGGTACGCCCACAAAATCGTGACCAGCCCAAGCGAGTGGGCATACGCGAAGGCTTCCGACACTTCCTGGATCTGGCGGTCACTCTCCGCAGATCCGAAATAAACCGTCGCCCCCACCGCCACAGCACCCATGTCGAACGCCTGGTCCACCGAGGCGAACAGAATCTGGTCGTACTTGCTCGGATAGGTGAGCAGTTCATTATGGTTGATCTTGAGAATGAACGGGATTTTGTGGGCATAGCGACGCGCGACGGCCCCCAGTACGCCCAGCGTGGAGGCCACGGCGTTGCAGCCGCCTTCCAGCCCTAGCCGCACTACCCATTCGGGATCGAAAAACTGCGGGTTCGGCGCAAAAGAAGCGCCAGCCGTATGCTCGACGCCCTGATCCACCGGCAGGATTGAAACGTATCCGGTTCCGCCCAGCCTGCCGTGATCGAAGATGGTCTGCAGATTCCGCAGCACCGCGATCGGCCGATCCCCCGCTGCGGCAACCCGGTCCACGAAATCAGGACCGGGCAGATGCAGCGCCTGCTTCGGAACGGTTTTACATTCGTGGCCCAGCAGGCGTTCCGCTTCCTTGCCCAGGACCTCTGCAGCATTGATTCCCATGATTGCGTACCTCCTTCATCTATGGTTCGATCTGCTCTTATTTCTGCTCCGCTCGCTGTTGAACCTGTTTTTTGCGAACCTTGTTGATCAGGCTGCCCTCCAGGATCATCTCGAGCTGGCGGCGGCTCATCTTGTGCACGGCGGTATAGGTTTGGTTTTTTGTCTGATTGACAATGTGGATCGGCGCGGTGCCCTGCAATGCGGTGCGCACGTCGCCGATGGCGATCTGGTCGCCCTGATCGATACGATCGTAGTCCCCGGGGTTCTCAAGGGTCAGCGGCAGAATGCCGTAGTTGATCAGGTTCTGCCAGTGTATGCGCGCGAAGCTCTTGGCGATCACGGCCCGCAGGCCCAGGTAGCGCGGCGCCAGGGCGGCGTGTTCGCGGCTCGATCCCTGGCCGTAGTTTGCGCCGCCGAGCAACACGAAGCCGTTCAACTGGTACGGAAGGGCGCGCTCGTAAAAATGTTCGTCCACCAGATTGAAGACGAACTTGCTGATCTCGGGGATGTTGCTGCGGTAGGGCAGCACGCGGGCGCCGGCCGGCATGATTTCGTCGGTGGAGATATTGTCGCCAACCTTCAGCAGCACCGGTCCCTGGATATCGTCGGGAAGTTCGGCCAGGGTGGGCAGTTTCTGAATATTGGGGCCTTTCTGCAGTTCCACGCCTTCGCCCGAGGCGGGCGGTGCCACCAGCATTTTGGCATTGATCTGCAGCTGCGTGGGTTCGCTGAAGTGCGGATAAGGCATCTTCAGAGTGCGCGGATCGGTGATCACCCCTTTCAGGGCCGACGCGGCTGCGGTTTCCGGACTGCACAGGTACACCTGGTCCTCTTTGGAGCCCGAACGGCCGGGAAAGTTGCGCGGCACGGTGCGCAGGCTGATTTTGCCCGTGGCAGGCGCCTGGCCCATGCCGATGCAGCCGTTGCAGCCGGCCTGGTGAATGCGGGCCCCCGACCGGATCAGCTTTTCCAGAAGCCCCATGTGCGTCAGGTTCTCGAGAATCTGGCGCGAGGTGGGGTTGACGTCGAAAGAGACCCACTCACGGACCGCGAGGCCGTCCACGATCAGCGCCGGAACCGCGAAATCGCGCAGACCGGGGTTGGCCGAGGAGCCGATGTAGGCCTGATAGATCTGGCGGCCGGCCACCTGGCGCACCGGCACCACGTTGCCCGGGCTGCTGGGCAGCGCAATCAGCGGCTCCAATTGAGACAGGTCGATTTCATCGGTCTGGTCATACTGCGCATCGTCATCCGCCCGCAGTTCCACCCATTCCTTTTCCCGTCCCTGGCTGCGCATGAACACGCGCACGTTTTCGTCCGAAGGAAATACGGTCGTGGTTGCGCCCAGTTCGGTACCCATGTTGGCGATCACGTGACGGTCCATGGCCGACAGCTGATCGAGTCCCGGACCGTAGTATTCGATTATTTTGCCGAAGCCGCCGTGCACGCCGTGCCGGCGCAGCATTTCCAGAATGACGTCCTTGGCGCTGACCCAGTCGGGGAGTTGACCGGTCAGGCGCACGCCCATCACGTGGGGCATCTTGATGTAGATCGGTTCCCCGGCCATGGCCATGGCCACTTCCAGGCCGCCGGCGCCCATGGCCAGCATGCCCAGGGAGCCGG
>JAEYRZ010000050.1 GCA_023435265.1 Pseudomonadota bacterium | reverse complement strand
GTATCCCGGCATGTGGGCCATTTGCCGGATACCCGAAACCCACGCGCCGGGTGCCGTGAACGGATGCGCAAACAGCAGCCAGGTCGTGAACAAGGCCCACTGGTAGGCGCCGATCGGGGTCTTGTACCAGGCGGCCAGGAAACGGCCGAGGCCCGGCAGGGTGAGCATGCGCAGCGCCAGGCTGACCTCTTTGCCCAATCCGGCGCTGCTGACCAGGGCCAGCGATTCGACCCGGCCGGGGTGGCGCAGCGCGGTGAGCACGGCCACCAGGCCGCCGAGTGAATTGCCGATCAGCATGGCCCGTTCGATTTGCATGGCATCCATGAAGGCGGTGGTGAAGTCGACGAAAAAATCCGGCGCATAGGAAGCGTCGGGTTTGGCGCTGTCGCCGAAGCCGGGAAAGCTGACGGCGTACGTACGGTAGCGTTGTGCCAGGGGACGCATCACCCACTGCCAGGTATAGGCGCTGTCTCCGACGCCGTGCAGCATGAGGATCGGTGCGCCCTGCCCTGCGACGACGTAGTGGGTGGCCAGCGGCGCACCGCCGTTCATCGGGATCGCCTTCCTGGCGACGGTCAGGTGGTCGTTTGGCATATTCTTGCTCCTTACACGCTCTTCGCAGACGACGATAACGTCAAAGCACGGCGTGCGCTATCGGGTGATCAGTCTATTCGGGGGGCGTATTCAGCGCAGGATGGGCTTCAGGCTGCGGTACGCGCGGATTTGGAAGTCCCCCGCGCGCTTCGCGGCAGCCGCTGCGGGTGGATACGGGCGTGTATGCGCGGCGATTCGATAGCCGAGCGCGTTGCCTGGAGGCCTGATGGCCTTTCAGACGATTTCTTTTACGGCGGCGATCAGTTTCTCTTCGTTGGGGATGTAGAATCGCTCCAGTGGGGGGCTGGCCGGCACCGGGATGTCGGGGCCGGTGACCCGCCGGAACGGGGCTTTCAGACTCGAGAAGGCCTCTTCCATGACCACGGCGCAGATCTCTCCGGCAAAGCCTCCGGTGCGGGTTGCTTCGTGCAGCACCACCAGGCGTCCGGTCTTGCGCACCGAGGAAAGCAGGGTCGTCTTGTCGAGCGGCGCCAGGGTCCGCATATCCACGATCTCGAGTTCGACTCCTTCGGCGGCGAGGCGCTCGGCGGCGCGCAAGGCGACGCCCACCATGCCCGCCCAGGCGGCCACGGTGACATCCCTTCCCTGCCGCTTGATGTCCGCCTTGCCGATAGGCGTCAGGTATTCCGTTTCGGGAACCGGGCCGGGGATGAAATACAGCGGCATATCTTCGATGAAGATCACCGGGTCCGGATCCCGGATGGCCGATTTGAGCAGCCCCTTGGCATCGGCAGGGGTGGCGGGCAGGACCACCTTCAATCCCGGGCAGTGCGCGGCCCAGGCTTCCAGATTGTGCGAATGCTGGCATCCGGCTCCGAAGCCGGCGCCGCTTTTCATGCGCACGACCAGCGGAAAGGATGATTTTCCGCCCGACAGGTAACGCAGTTTTGCGGCATGATTGACGATCATGTCCGAGGCGAGGGTGAAGAAGGGGCTGAACATGATTTCCACGACCGGCCTCAAGCCGGCCACCGACGCGCCCACGGCAAGGCCGGCAATGGCCGCCTCGGAGACCGGCGTGTCTTTCACCCGCCCGGCGCCGAATGCGTTCAGCAACCCGGCGGTGGGCAGCATTGGGCTGTCGTGGATGCCCACGCCGATGCCTTCTCCGGCGAGGAAGACATTCGCATCGCGCAGCATTTCTTCCCTGAGCGCCTGGTTGATTGCCTGTCCCATTCCCAATAGCTGCATGCCGGCACATCCTTTCATTTTACGAAGAGGCGTTCACGCTGTGAAAAGATCCTGCAGGGCCTCTTCCGGTTCGGGGTACGGGCTTTCCTCCGCGAAGTGCACCGCCGCTTCGACGGCGGCGTCGATCTGCTTCTCCATCTGCTGAAGTTCTTCAGCCGCAATCAGGCCCTGGGACAGCAGTTCCGCGCTAAGCCTTGGAATCGGGCATTTCTCCTGCCAGGCGGCGATCTCGTCCTTGGGCTGGTATACCTGGTGATCGCTTTCGCCGTGTCCGCGGCAGCGGTAGGTCTTGCACTCGACGAGCGTGGGGCCTCCGCCTTCGAGGGCGAGATCCCGGGCCTGGCGCGCGGCCCGATAGACCTCCAGGACATCGTTGCCGTCGACCACGACTCCCGGCAGGCCGTAGCCCGCCGCCCGCTGGGCGATGTCTTTGACCGCCGTGTGTTCTTCATAGCGCTGGGCGCCGGCGTACAGGTTGTTCTCGCAAACAAAAACCACGGGCAGTTTCCACAGGCCGGCCAGGTTCAATGCTTCGTGGAAAGAGCCCTCGTCGGCGGCTCCGTCGCCGAAGAAGCAGACGGTGGCGCATCGCGCTCTTCGATACTGCTGGGCAAAGGCGACGCCCACCGCGATGGGCAGGCCCGCTCCGACAACGGTCGTGGTGCACGGGGCGTTGACCTCCGGCACGGCCAGGTGCAGCGTTCCGCTTTTGCCCTTGTTGCAGCCGGTGCGTTTGCCGTAGATTTCCGCCATGAGGCGCTTGGGGTCGGCCCCTTTGGCCAGAAGGTGATGGTGGCTGCGATGGTTCGAGATGATGACATCCTCCGGGGCCAGAGCGGCGCACACCCCGCTGCCCACCGCCTCCTGGCCGGTGCACAGGATCATCATTCCCGGGATTTTGCCCTGAGTCCGGCACAGCTCGGCGAGCTCCGCCTCGAACCGGCGCGAGAGCATCATCGAGTAAAGCATTTCAATTTTTTTCTCACGGGAAACCGGCATGGGATCTCCTCCTGTTGATCTCTTTTGCTCGAAGCATTCGCACGCCCGCCGGGCGGGGTCTGCCTTGGAAGAACAAGCGCAGCCGGGCCTTGGCAGAAAACATACTACCTGCGCAGTGCGGTCCGGTCAAGGCGAAGGATGGGCAGGCAATGCCAGGCCGATCGCATGTGGCTATATGTGGAATCGGTCCCGAACGAGGGCGCCTGTATGGCCCGGTTCCAAAGCGGTTGCATTTTGGAGAAGCATTTCGATGGCGATTGCGCCTCGATACCGACTCCCGACCCCGGATCCCCTACCAATTTAATATGCGGATATATGAAATGCTCAAGCACGCTAAAAATGCTTTAGCGAACCGGTGTGCCGTGGTATCCCGGTGGCTCACCTGACCGTGCCATCGAACCAAACTGGAACTTTTCAGATAATCGCGTTTTAGAATGCCAAATCTACATGCAATTAGGTGTGGATATCTGAAATGCTCGGGATCGGGTGGGAAAAAGTAATGAACGGCCGCCGCCGGAGCCGGAATGGAACTCGGCCCGGCGTGACCTGGTATTCATTTACACCGCACGGACCCGGTCAGGGCAGATCGGTGCTCTGCTCGATCAGGCACTCGTTTTCCGGGCAGAACAGGCTCAACCAGATTCCCTTGGCCTCTTTGGGCACCACGCCGCCGGCGGGCAGCGTGATCTTGTCCCGCTCCAGCGAACAGGCACCCTCCGGGCAGCTCACTTCGATCCAGATCCCCTTTTTCCCGGAGACGGCCTGGCGCTTTTCCATGGGCAGGCCGGCCTGTTCCGCCTCCGAAAGCAGGCGGGCGTCCTCGATAAATACTTTCAACCGGTCTCTCTGAATTTCCCTTTTCATCATAGCGCCTCTTCATCGTGAGTTTATTAAAACTAGCGCGCATACGCCGGGTGTCAATGTTTCGCCCGGTGGCCGCCCCGCTGCGGGTTCAGGATTCCGTACGAGGTTCCGCCCGAAGGATCATCCGTGCAGGGATCGTACGAAATACATTGATTCAGGCATTTCAAAAAAGCCGGGCCTTGTCGAAGCTGAATCGATCAACGAAAGAGGAGGTTTACATGCAGACCCTTCGGCGTAAAAGATGGCCGCCCTGGATGGTGGGGGCGGCGATCGGCGGGTTGGAAACCCTGGCGATGCTGACGGCCAAAAAGCCGCTCGGCATCACCACGGCCTTTGAAGATACGGCCGCCCTGGCGGCTGAAAAAATCGCCCCCGAGGCGTCAGGCATCCGGGAGTACCAGGAACAAAGCGGCAATGTCCCCCGGATCGATTGGGAAATCGGGCTGGTGGCCGGCGTGGTGCTGGGCAGCCTTTACAGCTCGCAACTTTCAGGAGACCGCCGGCCGCCCGCAGTGCCCGAAACGTGGCAGCGCGAGATCAGCCCGTCGCGCCCCATGCGATACGCGGCCGCGGCCGCCGGAGGGGCCCTGATGATGTTCGGTGCGCGGCTGGCCAAAGGATGCACCAGCGGTCACGGCATCAGCGGGTCGATGCAGTTTGCGGCGTCAAGCTGGTTGTTCAATCCAATTATGTTCATGACCGGTGCCGCCGTATCCAATGCGTTCTTCGGGAGGAAGTCATGAAACGCATCTCCACGGGAAGGGTTTTGCTGGGTTTGGCCACCGGCACCGCTTTCGGCTTTCTCCTGCATAAAGGACGCGTCGCCGAGCACGAGGCCATAAGCGGACAATTGGGTATTAACGACTGGTCGGTGGCGCAGACCATGGCGACAGCGGCGGCGGTCGGGGCCGTGGGAACGCAGGTGCTGAATGCGGCGGGGTTGGCCGAACTGAAGATCAAACCCCTGAATCTGGGGGGTGTGGTGCTCGGGGGAACGCTTTTTGGAGCGGGGATGGCCCTTTTGGGGTACTGCCCGGGGACCTCGATGGCGGCAATCGGTGCGGGCCACAAAGACGCGCTGGCCGGTGCCGGCGGCATGCTGGCAGGCGCCCTGGCCTTCATCAAATCCTATCCCCGCCTCAAACCGTTCATCGAAAAAGGCGCGCTCGGCAAACGCACGCTGCCCGAAATGACCGGAACCTCGCCCTGGCTGTGGGTTGCCGGAGCCGGAGCGGCTCTTGCGGCCGCGGCCTGGTTTTCAGACGGACGGCGGGACTGAAGCCGGCGCCGCACGGATTGAGACAGGCCGCGGCCCGGGCTGCCGGAGAAATGAAAGACAAAGGAGGAACGAAATGGCAGGCACCATGTTTTTGGAAAAAGTCAAATCGCCCGGGCTGGCGCATCTCTCTTACATTGTCGGCCACGGCGGGCAGGCCGCGGTGATCGACCCGCGCCGGGACTGCGCGGTTTACGTGGCGATCGCCCATGAAAACGGCGCCCGGATCACGCACATCTTCGAAACCCACCGCAACGAAGACTATGTGATCGGCTCGCGGGATCTGGCACGGCGCACCGGCGCGGAAATCCATCACGGCAAGAACCTCGATTTCGCTTATGGAAGGCCTGTTTCGGAAGGCGACACCTTCGAACTGGGGGATATCCGCCTCAAGATCCTGGAGACGCCGGGCCACACCTTCGAAAGCATCAGCATCGCCCTGTTCGACACGGGCTTCGGGGATCAGCCGATCGGCGTGTTCACCGGAGACTGCCTGTTCATCGGCGCGGTCGGCCGGACCGACTTTTTCCCGGACCGCGCCCGCGAAGTCGCGGGTCTTCAATACGACAGCATTTTCAAAAAACTCCTGCCCTTGGGCGACCAGGTGCTGCTCTATCCGGCCCATGGGGCCGGTTCGGTCTGCGGCAGCGGCATGGCGGACCGGGAGTTCTCGACCCTGGGTTATGAGCGCATGTTCAACCCCGACCTTCAGGCTGAACGCCGCGAGGCTTTCATCGAAAAAAAAGTGAGCGGGCATGAATATCAGCCGCCCTACTTCCGAAAAATGGAAGAATACAACCAGAAAGGGTCGGCCCCGGTCATGGACCGCCTTCCCGAGCCGCCGCCCATGAGTCCGCAGGAATTCGAACAAGCCATGCAGCGCAAAGCCCTGGCCGTGGATCTGCGAAGCCCGGAAGCGTTCGCCGGCGCGTTCGTTCCGGGAAGCCTGGCACTCCCACTGGAGATGGTTCCCGCTTTCGCCGGCTACTTCATCCCTTATGACCAGGACCTGATCCTGATCGGCAAGAACCAGAGCGAGATCGACACGGCGGTGCGCTATTTCATTCGCATGGGATATGACCGCCTGAGCGGCTTTCTTTCGCCGGGCCTGCACGGCTGGGAAACCAGCGGCCGCGCCTACGGCAGGATTCCGGCGGTTCATGTCAACGAACTGGTGCGCCGCATCGAGGCCAAGGAACGGTTTACGCTTCTCGATGTGCGCGAGATATCGGAACTCGAGGAAACGGGCAAGCTGCCCGGGGCCGTGCATATTTTCCTGGGCGAACTGCCCGGGCGGCTCGAAAAAATCCCCAGGGACCGGCCGGTCACCACCTTCTGCGGCAGCGGCCAGCGTGCAATCATCGCCGCCTCGATCCTCAAGCAGAACGGTTTTCAGGAGGTCGAAGACAGCCTCGGCTCCATGGCGGCCTGTGAAGCGGCCGGGTGCCCGATCGATATGCAGAAGGTTTGAAACACCTCCAGGGGACCGATCGGAATGACCGCTGAAGCGTACGGCGTGATCGCCATCCTCGCCGGCGCCATCCTTTCGTTTTCTTTTGAGTGGATCGCGCCGGAACTTACAGCCGTGCTGGCATTGATTTCCTTGTTGATCAGCGGCGTCCTCACGCCCCAGGAGGCGTTTGCCGGATTCGGCAACAGCTCGGTGATCGCCATCGGCGCGCTGCTGGTCATCGGCGCAGGCCTGACGCGCAGCGGAGCGGTCAAATGGCTGGCCGACCGGCTGGGCGCCTTTGCAGGCACCCGCCATGGCCGTCTGCTTCTCGTCAGCACTGCAATACCGGGAGTCCTTTCGGGGTTCATCAATATCGTGGCCTCGGTCACGATTTTCATTCCCGCCGTGCTGCGCATGGCACGCAGGGGGGGATTGGAACCTTCCCGCTTTCTGCTGCCCATGGCCTTGAGCAGCCTGATGGGCGCCAACCTGTCCCTGATCGGCGCCGCGCACAACCTGGTTGTCAACAGCCAGCTGCAGCAGCAGACCGGCGAGTCCTTCGGATTTTTCGAATTCACGCCCATAGGGGCGATTCTGCTGCTGTTCATCTGCCTCTATGCCCAGATCTTCTCGAAACGGATGCTCGCCAAGAGCTCGCCCGCGGTCGAGCCGTTGCGAGCATCCGTGCACCGCCTGGTAAAACAATATCGGCTGGAGGACCGCATCTGGGAAATACAGGTCCAGCCGGATTCTTCGATCGATCAAAAGTCGCTGAACGAAATCGGAATCGGTCGCAAGTACGGCCTCAGCATCTTCACGGTCCTGCGCGGAGATGAACAGCTGCCCGTCGAGAGTAAACGGTTCGTCGTTCAAGCCGGCGACGTCCTGGCGCTCGGCGGGCGTTTCGAAAGTATTCAGGCCCTGGTGCACGAGCAAAACGGACTGACTCTGATGGGGCAGCCGGTGGTGGAAGAAGAATTCACCTGGAGCGCCTTCGACATGTTGGAAGTAGTGGTACCGCCGCGCTCCGCGATGGTCGGCTGCACGCTTCGTGAAAAAAGGATCCGGCATTCCACCGGACTGACTGCGGTCGGCCTTTGGCGCGCCGATCGGCCGATGCGGACCGGCATCCATGATCACCGCCTGCAGGCGGGCGACGCGATCTTGTTTTTCGGCAGCCGCACCCGCGTGCGCGATTTTCACCCGGAACCCGATTTTGTGTGGCTCAACCGGCCGCGCCGGCAGGAAGCGCCGCTTCACCTGAGAAAATTTGCGCCGGCCGCAGCGCTCATTTTCCTTGCCGTAGTGGTCTCCGCCGCTCTCGGTCGGCTCCCCATCGCGGCGGCCGCCATGGCCGGTGCAGCGGCCATGATCCTGATCGGCCTGCTGGACACACGGGAAGCCTACCGGCGCATCGACTGGCGCACCCTGATCCTGATTGCCGGCATGTACCCGGTCGGCACGGCGCTTACAAAGACCGGGGCCGCAATGGGAATTGCGGAACTCATCCTGCAGAGCGCAGGGTCGTGGGGGACGATTCCCGCGCTCCTGGCCACCGCTTTGCTGGCCATGATCCTGACCCAGCCGATGCACAGCGCGGTATCCGCCTTGATGATCATGCCGATTGCGCTGCAGGTCGCCGCCGAATTGAATTCCAATCCCAAAGCCTTCGCAGTGTCCGTGATCATCGCTTCTTCGGCAAGCTTTCTGATGCCCGTCGGGCATCCGGCACCGCTCTTGGTGCGCGAACCCGGGGACTACCGCAATCGCGACTATCTAAAATTCGGAATTCTTCCGGCATTGCTCGTGCTGGCGGTGATTGCCGTCCTGGTTCCGATGATGTGGCCCCTTGGGCAGTAAATCCGCCCCAGCGAACCGCCGCCTCAGGTTCATTTCTGATTCGATGCGTCTGACAGGCTGTATTTCCACGCGCCGGGGCCGATCGGCGCGGGTAAACGGACGAATGGCGCTTATGATTGTGGCACGTAGTTCAATACACTACTCAGGAGATCTATCATGTACAGCAAAATCAAAATTTTCGGGCACCCTCTGCATCCAATGCTGGTGGCATTCCCCATCGCTTTTTACACCTCGACGCTCGTGGCGTTTATCGTCTACGCCGCGCTGCAGGATCCATTCTGGTTCCGCCTGGCCTATACGGCCAATGCCGCGGGTGTGGTGATGGCGCTGGTGGCCGCGCTGCCCGGTTTTCTGGACTGGCTGCTCGGGATTCCGCGCAAGAGCGAGGCCAAGAAGCACGGCCTGCAACACATGCTTCTCAATGTCTCGGCGCTGGTCCTGTTCGCGCTCAACCTCTGGCTCAATTCGGGCCAGTGGAATGCGGCCCGGCCGGAGACGACCCTCTCCATCCTGCTTCCGGCGATCGGGTTCATTTTAACGTTGATGGCCGGGTACCTGGGCTGGACGCTGGTCCAGACGCACCATTCGGGTGTTCAGTTCACGCCTGACGAGGAAACCTGCCTCCTGAATCGTCCGGGTTCGGCGCCTGCGGATACGTCGCGTTAGTTGCGCCGCCGACCCGAAACGATCCTCCGCCCTTGAAGCCGCCCCGCTATCCCATGCTGCGGGGCTTCCAGGGGTGAAACGCTTCTGCGGTTTGACATCGGGCGGTTCGATGTCATTCCCGGTGAAAGCGCGCGCACGCCTGCATCGGGAAACGGGCATTCGAGTGCTCCTCCCGGTGGTTGACAACCCCAGCCGATTTCCATAAACCACCCTCTTGGTCCCGAAATGGCTCCCTGACTTAAAACCTGGATCGATCCTTATGAAGCTCGTTCGCTTGCTGCTGTTCTGGGGGCTCTGGTACCTGGCATTTTCCAGCCGTTCGGTCATCTCTCCGCTGCTTCCCCTGATTCAGGACAGCCTTTCCCTTACCCAGGCGACCGCCGGCGGCTTGTTTCTCTTTTTGGCCGGCGGGAGCACGCTGGCGGTTTCGGCCGCGGGGCACATCGCGCTCAAGATTGGTTACAAACGCCTGATCCTGATCAGTTTCTGGATGCTGGCGGCGATGCTCTTCGGACTCAGCCGGGCCGACAGCTACTGGACGATCAGCGCCGCCCTGCTGTTTACCGGCATTGCCAGCGGCCTCTACCTGCCGTGCGCCATTCCCATGCTGACCGGCACCTTCGAGCGTAAAGACTGGGGCAAGGCAATCGGTTTTCATGAGACCGCGGCCGGATTCAGCCTGCTTTCCGTGCCCTTCATTATCGCGCTGATGCTCGGCGTTTTTCATTGGCGCACCGTCTTCATCATCATGGCCGCCGCGACGGCCCTGATGACGATCGCCTTCTGGAGCATCACCCCCGATCCCCTTCCGGAACGCGGCACGCGCCTCTCACTGGCCGCCCTCCTCAAGCGCACGGAGTTCTGGGTGATCCTGATCCTGTGGGTGTCCTGCGGCATGCTCAGCATGGGGATTTACAACATCATCCCCCTTTTCCTGGTCAACGAAAAGGGCATGCTGCTGGAGCAGGCCAACCGGGTGTTCAGTCTGTCACGCATCGGCGGTTTCGCAGGGCAGGTGGCCATCGGCTTCTTCCTGGACCGCTACAGCACGCGCAGCCTCCTGGCCGTGCTGACGGCGGCCAGCGGCGTTTTCACCATCGCCATGGCCCTTGCCGGGACGCACGCCGTGCTGACCGCCGTGCTTCTGCTGCAGGGAACCTTCTGCGTCGTTTTCTTTCCGGTGGGGATCGTGGCCATCGCCAAGGTGACCCGCTCGGAGGAACGGGGCATTTTCACCGGGACCATCATGGCCGTGTCCGGCCTGCTGGGCATCGGTGTGACACCGTTTCTGCTGGGAGCGATCGCCGACGCATGGAGCTTTCAGTGGGGCTTTATCATCCTGGGCCTGCTGACGGTGGCGATCTCCCCTCTGGCCAGGCTCCTTAAGGGTGTCTAACAGTGCCGTGCCGTGGTGCGCGGCATTCCAATATGCCCGCCTGCCTGCGGGTATGCACAACTGCTTGAAGCCAGCGCGCGTGCGGACGGCCCGCTGACCTGCCAGGCAACATTTTGACGACTATTCACTTCTTCGGCGCTGCGCCCCGATTCCGATCGGCATGGAGAATCGCGCGATAAGCATCGGAAAATGTCTCTTTCAGTGTTCTTTGCCGAAGCCTTTCATGACGTCCGCCATCGTACCATACTCTTTTTCAGGCATATTGGTCAGTTTATCCAGCACCGGCTTTTCGGCCTTGTTTTTCCGGGCATGATCGACAAGGTCCTGCCTGCTGGCAGGGAAATCAATGCCTTTGAGGTATTTTGCCACAGTAACCGGCGAACCGCTTCCCACTCCTCTGGCCATGATCGTCCTCCTGGTTGTTGGATTCATCGACATCGTGTCGCGTTGCTTTCGACTTCAACATATTCCCGACCGGCGGTCCGGGACACGGGCAGCAGCATGTAGGCGCATGCGCTTTGCATTCCATATTGGGAGGCCGCGGTGCCGCCGCCGGCGCGGGATTTACAGCACGGACCCCATTGATGATGCACCACTGAAGACAATAGTTTTGCGGATGTGAGGCGATGCACCACCAGCAGGCGCATTGATCGCCGAGCGCGTTGAGATAAGCCCAAGGAGGGAGATCATGAAACATCTGAAAATTATGGCCGTCATACTGGCGCTGACCGTCGGTGCCCTGGTTGCCTGTTCCGAAACCGAAGAACCGGCGGTAAGCCAGAGCGAACAGCAACCGGCCCAGCCCGGAGATACGGCCCAGCAGCAACCCCCGGCCGGAGATACGGCCCAGCAGCAGCCTCCGGCCGGAGATACGGCTCAGCAGCAGCCTCCGGCCGGCGATACGGCTCAGCAGCAACCCCCGGCCGGCGATACGGCCCAGCAGCAGCCTCCGGCCGGAGATACGGCCCAGCAGCAGAGCCCGCCGGGAGATACCGCGCAGCAGGCCCCGCCCCAGGATATGTCCGGGAGTATGGCCCAGCAGCCCCAGGAGCCTGGCGCCGCGGCGGGAGATCAGGTCGAGGTGGCGGGAACCGTCGAGCAGACCAGCGACGGTATGGTGATCAAATCCCCGAATGAATCCTACAACCTCACGGGGCAGGATCTATCCCAGATGGTCGGCAAGGATGTGCGGGTCAGGGGTTCCCTGCGCCAAATCGACGGCAAACAGACCATCGAGGTCAGTGAGATCGACATCATCGGATAGCCCTTCCCACCTAGGTCCCGGCAACAGTGGCCGGCCGGAGCAACCGGCACCGGTCACTGGGGCCGCCGGCCCGACCCCTCGGACGTTCATCACCGGGCGCCTGTTTTCTGCACGTCTCATCCTGATTGAATGGTGAAAAGTATTTTTAACCACAGAGATCACAGAGATCACAGAGGAATGATCTTTGATTTAATTGATTGTCTCTGTGCTCACTGGTGTCCTTTGGGGTCATTGGGTTTTTTTCAAGTCCATCGAATCCTGATGGACGAGTAAAAGCTCGCCGGCAGGCATCATGCATGGGCTTCCTTGAAGCCATCAAATCCTGAACCACTACGATATCCGTGCGGCGGCGGAAATATTGTCCTGGACGCAGGCACGGATCACCTCCACCAACTCGGAAGCGGCGCAGCCTTTGGTTCGGTAATCGACGGCCCCGGCCCGGAGCATTTCGCGGCTGCGTTCGCGTTCATCATACATCGAAAGTCCGATGATGCGGGTTCCCAGTCCCATTTGATGAATGATGCGGGTCGCCTCCAGGCCGCTGATGTCCGGCATGTCGAGGTCCATCAGAATCACATGCGGCTTGATCCTGCGCGTCAGTTCGATCGCCTCCAGGGCATCCTTGGCATGGGCCACAACCTCCATGCCAGGCTCGCGGTTCAACAGGCGCGCAAGACCTTCACGAAAAATCGCGTGGTCGTCGGCCAGAAGAATGCGGATGCGGCCGCCGGGGTCTTCCTGCAGGGGGCATTCTTCGTGAAGGGTCCGACCTGCGAGTGCCGAAACCGGCCTGTCACCAGGCTGGCTGTTGTCGACCATCAACCTGAAGCGGCTGCCCTTGCCCGGAGCGCTCTCGATCTCCATGCTGCCGCCGATGAGTCCGACGCGCTCCCGGATGCTGAAGAGACCGAAACCGCCGCCGATTTGGGCCGCCGGGTTGAGTTGATCGGGCACAAAGCCTGCCCCATCGTCGCTGACCGTTATGCATACGCCGCTGTCGCCGTAGGTGTTGAGTCGCACCCTGGCCCGGGATACTTTGGCGTACTTGACTGCGTTGAAGAGCAATTCGCGGACCGATTCGAATAGCAGAACCTTTATGTCCTCGCGCAGTTCGAGAGGATGTCCCACGTCCAGATCGACGCTGAAGTTGTGTTTTTCACGCATCCAGCGGACCAGCCATTCCAACCCGCCGGCAATTCCGCCTTCGTGAAGCGCGGGTGGGCTCAACTCGGCGCTCAGGGAACGTGAAATCTTGATCGACTCGGCCAGGATCTCTTCGACTTCGAGCGATGCTTTTCTGAGGCCGTCGTCCGGCAGCTGATAGGTGATGCATCCCTGGTGAAGCTTGGCCGCCGCCAGATGCTGCTGCAATCCGTCATGAAGTATTTTGGCCAGCCGCTTGCGCTCGCGCTGTTCGGCCATGGTAAGTTCGCCGGCCAGCGCCCGCAGTTGAACCGCCCGGGCGTTCAGCCGTTCGTTGGCCTCCCGCAGCTCTTTCAAGTTGCTGGCCAGTTCGGCCGTGCGTTCGCGGACCTTGCTCTCCAACGCCTCGTTGACGGTCTTCAATTCCTGCTGCGTCCGGATGCGCTGCATGGCGAGGGCGACCTGGCCGGCCACGGTGCGCATCAGGTCGACTTCTTCGTCCGTGAACGCTGCCCGGGTCCTGGTCCCGAAGGAGAGCGTGCCGATCAAGCGGTCCTGGACCAGCAGTGGATGACAGCTATAAGCCTGGATGCCGTAGGTCCGGATCAGTTCCGTACGCAGATCGCAGGTATCGAGTATATTTTCTACCGTTATCCTCTGCCGATCCCGGGCGACGCAACCGCACACGGCCGTTCCGTACTCGAGCCACTCGATTCTGCGTGCTTCGTAGTCCGGGATGCCTGCCCAGGCGTTCAGATGCAGTTTCCCGGCACTGTCGTCCGCGATAAAATTGAAGAAGGTGTGGCAGTCCAGAAAATTCATCACCTGGCTGCAAAGCTCCTGCACCAGTCCTTGAGGGTCCTCGGTGGCCAGCAGGCGGCTTGACGTGGCCGAGAGCAGTTCATGCTGTGCCGTGCTGCGGCGCAGTGCTTCTTCGATTTTTTTGCGCTCCGTGATGTCGCGCATCGCCACCACCGCGCCCTCGATGCGCGACTCGTAGCGGATTGGAGCGAAGCTGTACTCGGCGTACCACTTTTCTTTCAGGTCCGACCGCTCGATGATGTATTCGCCGCCCACCTCGACCTCTCCCCTGAGCGCCCGAGGAAGCATCCATTCATCAGGAGACAATGATTTGCCGTCGGCGGTGAAGACTTTGAACCAGGCTGAGAAATCCGCGAATTGGCGAAGATATTCCGTCTTGTCGTGAAAACGGTGAAATCGGGCGAACGCGGGATTGAATACAGCGATTTCGCCCTTCGCGTCCGCAATGCAGATGCCGTCCTGCATGCTCGCAAACGCCGCTTCCAACTGGATGCGCTGCTGTTCGGCCTTGCGCTGAATGCTTCGCTGTTCGCTGACATCGTGAAACACCACCACGGCGCCGATGATGGCGCCGTCGGCTCCGCGGATGGGCGCGGCGCTGTCCTCGATCGGGATTTCGCTTCCGTCGCGGCGGAGCAGTGCGGTGTGGTTGGCCATGTTCACGCCGCAGCCCTGTTCCAGCACCTGCTGAACGACATCGTCCGCCGGGCCGCGGGTCTCCTCGTTGATGGTGCGCAGGATTTCGCGGACCGGCTGCCCCAGGGCTTCGTCCTCGGGCCAGCCGGTTAGGTTCGACGCCACGGCATTGAGAAAGGTCACGCACCCCATGGTGTCGGTGGCCACCACTGCGTCGCCGATGCTGCCCAGAGTGACGCGCAGCCATTCCCGCTGCTGGTTCAGATCCCTGAAGAGAAGGTCGTAGGGCTTGGTCAGGCCGGTTTCGATGATGGCCTTGTAGATCAGCGCAAACGAGGCGATTTTAAGAAGATGACCGATCAGGTTGGCGTTGCCGTAAACGCTGGCGTAGGTGGTGAAGGAAAGCTCCGACAGGATGGTCAGGAGCATGGAAGCGACGAGCCACTTCAACACCCTTTCATCGAACTGTCCGCGCAGGCGGATCAGCCACGCGGCGGCTGCGATCAGGATCGCGCTGATGATGTACTCGCTCGTTTTCTTGAAAAGCGTCAGACCGCCTGCGTGTTCGAGGTAGCAATCCGGAAAGATTCTCCAGTACAGAACCGACAGCAGGATGAAGACGGTGACCGCACCGTAGCCGACCAGATAATAACCCGGGTTGATCCTGCGGCGCAGCGTCAGCGGCGCGATCAGCAGCGTCAGGCTCTCGAGATAGCGGGCCGCGATCCACAACTGCGTCGGGGCGTTGGCATCGTACCCGGGAAGGATATTCATGCCTTTGTACGTGAAGGTGTGCACGAGATCGATCACCCCCACGAACAGGTACGCGATGCCGATGAAGAGCAGGTACTGGTTTTCGATATGCCCGCGGGAATTCCAGGCGAACATGAAAATGCCGCAGGTGATGACGATCGCAAACCCCTCCACCAGGGCATGAAAGAGCAGGTAGTTGTAGCGGCTGCTGAAATAAAGCCCGATGACGGCCAGCAACGCCGCAGAATATCCGGGAAGTCTGGTTCTCAGTGTGGTGGCCATAGATTCACGGGTCGGGCCTCTAACAGGCTGTTGAAAAACTTCGCTGTGTGTTGCGCGGCTTTCAAAAATGCTCACACACTACGTGTATGCTGCGCTTTTTGAAAGCCGCGCGCCTTGCCTGACGGCTCGATGCTCGTTTTTCAACAGCCTGATAGGCGCGGGCGTCGATGAAAAAAGGAATCGCAGTATGGACTTATACGACCTGCCGGTCAAGCTAAAAAGGAGTACGATTCGCGCTCCGCTCAGGCCGGCGGTTCGGCCGTCGCCTTGTCCGCCTTGGCTTTGAGCTTAGCCCTGAATTTCGGTTCGTCGATGATGAAGCGCTTGTGCGTGCCTTCGGAAATTCTATCGAAGCCGTCGTCGGCGACGATCGTAAAATGAAGCATGCGTCCGTCCACCTTTTGAAGCTCGACCTGGACGGTGACCGTCAGGCCGGCCGGTGTCGCCGCTTGATGGGTGACATTGATTTCGATTCCCACGCTCTGTTCGCGCGGCCAGTCGAGGTAGGGATGAATCGCCTGGATGCAGACCCATTCGAACAATCCCACCATGAAACCGGTTGCGAACACGACGGGCATTTTTTGAAATTCCGAAGCCTCCGGATAAAGGTGGGGCACGGTTTTGGTCTCAGGGACCCGGTACTGGAACGAATGGCGCAAACCTGCAGTCAACGGTTGTTTCATCGGTCTTCTCCTTGGCACGTGATGGTGGGATCGATCTCAAGGGAGCATGCACTTTAGCGGTTAATACTGGATGTGTAAAGCATGTGGGTTCGTGTCCGCAAGGTGCTATATAACCGG
>JAEYRZ010000217.1 GCA_023435265.1 Pseudomonadota bacterium | reverse complement strand
CCTTGGGGCCTGCCGAACAGTTCCGGCACTGGCGCCCCGGCCGGACGATCGACGCGGCCGGCGGCCTCATCCTGCCCGGCCTGATCAACACCCACACGCACGCGGCGATGTCGCTGTTCCGCGGCCTGGCCGACGAC
This sequence comes from Pseudomonadota bacterium, assembly GCA_023435265.1. Classification (GTDB taxonomy): domain Bacteria; phylum Desulfobacterota; class Desulfobacteria; order Desulfobacterales; family Desulfosarcinaceae; genus UBA2230. The sequence continues at coordinate 3,493 of JAEYRZ010000217.1, read as the reverse complement.
CTGCCGCTGATGGCCTGGCTCAACGAGCATATCTTTCCGGCCGAAGCCAGGCTCGACGCCGCCATGGTGGCTGCCGGGACGCGCCTGGCCTGCGCCGAGATGATCCTGTCCGGCACCACCTGCTTCTGCGACATGTACTTGTTCACCGCCGCGGTTGCGCAGGCGGCCAGGGAATGCGGCCTGCGGGCCGTGGTGGGGGAGGTGCTTTACGATTTCCCCTCGCCCAATTACGGTTCGCTGGAACAGGGCTTTGAGTATACCGCTCAACTCCTGGCGCAGTGGGCCGGCGATCCGCTGATCCGCGTCGCCGTGGAGCCGCACTCGCCCTACCTGTGCGCCCCCGAACTGCTGCAAAAGGCGGCCGAGCTGGCCTCCGCGCACCAGGCGCCGTTGATCATCCACCTTTCCGAAACGCACAGCGAAGTCGAGCAGATCGCGGCGCGCTACGGCCGGACCCCGGTGGGCCACCTGGCCGCGCTGGGCGTGCTGGGCCCCAACCTGGTGGCCTGCCACGCGGTGGTGTTGAGCGCGGAGGATATCGCCCTGCTGAGCCGCCACGGCGTCAAAGTGGCGCACAATCCCGCAAGCAACATGAAGCTGGCTTCGGGCGTTGCGCCCGTGCCGGAGTTGCTGGCGGCGGGCGTGTGCGTGGGGCTGGGCACCGACGGCTGCGCCAGCAACAACCGCCTCGACCTCTTCGGCGAGATGGACACCGCCGCCAAGCTGCATAAAGTCCAGCGCCTGGACCCGACGGTAATGCCAGCCCAAACCGTGCTCCGCATGGCCACCATCGATGCGGCGCGCGTGCTCGGCCTGGATGCGCAAATCGGCTCGCTTGCGCCCGGCAAGCTGGCCGACATCATCGTGGTCGATACGCACAAACCCCATCTGACGCCGCTGTACGACCCGGTCTCGCACCTGGTCTACGCGGCCCGCGGCAGCGACGTGCGCCACAGCATCGTCAACGGCCGGGTGGTGATGGAGGACCGGCGCCTGATCACCATCGACGGGCACGAGGTCATGGCCGAGGCGCGCCGGTATGCCGCAAACATCCGGCCTTCGGGACGAGATCGATAAGGCGCGGCCATGCCTGCTGGTGCAAGGATGTGGGCACACCCTGAAGAGGATCCATGTTCGATACGCTTTTCCATAATGCTCTGGTGGTGACGGTCGATCCGGACCTCGGAGAGATTCCCGGCGGCGCACTGGCCGTGCGCGGCGGGGTGATCGAGAAGGTGTGGCGGCCCGCGCCGGGCGAAGCGCTGCCGGCTGCGAACGAGGCGTTCGATCTGGCCGGCGGTCTGCTCATGCCCGGCCTGGTCAACGCCCACACCCATCTGCCCATGACCCTGTTCCGCGGCCTGGCCGACGACCTGACGCTGCAGCAATGGCTGAACGAGCACATCTTTCCGGCCGAGGCGCGCTTCGTCACCCCTGAAAATGTGGCCCTCGGCACCCGCCTGGCCTGCGCCGAGATGCTGCTCAACGGCATCACCACCTGCTGTGACGGCTATTTCCTGGCCGACAGCGTGGCAGGTGCGGTGGCCGAGACCGGCCTGCGCGCCGTTCTGGGGCAGGGGGTGATCGATTTTCCGGCGCCCGGCGTACCCGACCCGGCAGGCAATGTGGCGCATGCGGCCGCATTCGTCGCCGCCTGGCGCTCCCGGTCACCGCTCATAACGCCCTCTATCTTCTGCCATTCGCCCTATACCTGCTCGGCGCGGACACTGCGGTCGGCCAAGGCTGCAGCCCGAGAAGCGGGCGTGCGGTTCCAGATTCACGCGGCCGAGACGCGCAGCGAGCTAGAGCGCTGCCGGTCCGAGCAGGGGCAGACCCCGGTGCGCTATCTTTCACGGCTCGGCCTGCTGGACGAACAGACGCTGCTGGTGCATGCCGTGTGGCTGGATGGCGAAGAGGTGCGTATGGTGGCCGATTCCGGCGCCGGCATCGTGCACTGCCCGCAGAGCAACATGAAACTGGGGTCCGGAGTGGCCCCGGTGCCCGATTTCCTGGCGGCGGGCATCGCGGTGGGCCTGGGCACCGACGGCTGCGCGAGCAACAACGACCTCGATCTCTTCGGCGAGATGGACACGGCCGCCAAGCTGCACAAGGTTCAACGCCTCGATCCCACGGTCATGGATGCGGCGCAAGTGGTGCAAATGGCCACGCGGGACGGGGCGCGGGCGATCGGACTGGAGGGACAGATCGGATCGCTGGCGCCAGGCCGGCGGGCCGACTTGATTGTCCTCGATTTGAACCAACCGCACCTTGTGCCGCTCTACCATCCGGCCTCGCACCTGGTTTACGCCGCCGGCGGCGCGGATGTGCGCCACGTGATGATCGACGGCCGCTGGGTGGTCCGCGACCGGCGGCTTCTGACCATCGATCTCGAACCGCTGCTGGATGCCGCCGGCCGTCTGGGCCGCACGATCGCGGCGCAGAGGGGGAGCCCGCGGTGACCGACCTTCTCTCGATGTTCTAATTGATCGCCGGGGCGCGCGGCGACCGGCCCGCCGACCTCTTGCTGCGCAACGCCCGCCTGGTCAATGTCTTCGACGCCACGATCGTGGAAACCGACATCGCCGTGTACCGGGACCGCATCGCCGGCTTCGGCGCCCGCGCGGCCGAAAAAAACGTGGACCTCAAGGGGCGCTACGTGGCGCCTGGCTTTATCGACGCCCACGTGCACATCGAAAGCGCCATGCTCACGCCGGGCGAATTCGCCCGCGCCGTGCTGCCGCGGGGCACCGCGGCCGTGGTCGCCGATCCCCACGAGATCGCCAACGTCCTCGGCGCGGCCGGCATCGACTACATGCTTGCGGCCGCCGAAGGTCAGCCGATCGACATTTTCTACAGCCTGCCCTCGTGCGTGCCGGCCACCAGCCTGGAGAGCGCCGGCGCCGAACTCTCCGCCGAGGATCTGCGACCCTATGCCGGGCATCCGCGCATCAAGGCGCTGGCCGAGATGATGAACTTCCCCGGAGTGATCGCCGCCGACCCCGGCGTGCTGGCCAAGCTGGCGGCCCTGGCGGCGGCCGGCAGGCGCCTGGACGGCCACAGTCCGGGCCTGACCGGCCATGCCCTTTCGGCCTATCTGGTTCCGGGCATCGCCAGCGACCACGAATGCACCACGCTGGCCGAAGCCGCCGAAAAGCTGGCCTCCGGCATGCACATCATGGTGCGCCAGGGAACGGGCGCCCGCAACCTGGCCGAACTCCTGCCGCTGGTCAACGCCCGTACCGAGCGGCGCATGATGTGGTGCACCGACGACCGCCATCCCCACGATCTGCTGGAAGAAGGGCACATCGACAGCATCGTGCGCCAGGCGGTCCGCAGCGGCCTCGATCCGCTCACGGCCATCCGCATGGCCACCCTCAACCCGGCCGAATACTTCCGCCTCGATCACCTGGGGGCGGTGGCGCCGGGACGGCGGGCCGACCTGGTGGTCTTCGATGACCTGAACGATCCGCTGGTCCGGCAGGTCTACATCGCG
>JAEYRZ010000216.1 GCA_023435265.1 Pseudomonadota bacterium | reverse complement strand
CGCCGCCGGCCAAGGGCTAAGCCAAAGCGGCCGCACCGGTTGAAACCGAAAAGCCGGCGCCGGCGCCGCAGGAAATTCCGGCCAAAGCCGAACCCCGGCAGGAGGCCGAGGCCGAAGTTTCGATCGCCCCGACACCCCCCAAGGTGAAAACCGCGCTCAAGTATAAAACGTACAAGCCCGAGAAGGTTCTCGAAAAGACGATGCAGAACCTGGAGAAAAAAGTCGAATCGTCTCCGCCCCGGCCTTTGGAAGATACGTTCAAGCGCCTGCGCGAGCAGGTGGCCAGGGGCCAGAAGAGCGTCGAGGGCGATGAAAGCGGCAGCGCCGAAGCAACCGGCAATGTCGCCGGGGGCACCGGCACGGCGCCGTTCGGTCCGCCGGCCGGCGGAGGCGGAAAAGGCGAGCTCGAATTGATCGATCTGTACCGCCTGGAGATCGCCTACCAGGTGCAGAAAAATTGGGCCTTCGCTGAACAGATGGCGGGCGGCGGCGGCAGGATGATGGCCAGTATTGTATTCAAGGTGATGCCGGACGGCTCGATCGAGGATATCTTCTTCACCGATCGGTCCGGCAACAGCTACCTTGACGAGTCGGCCTATAAAGCAATTGTCAAGAGCAGTCCGGTCAAACCCCACCCCTCAGGTTTGCGGGTGGCGTATATCGAAATGGGATTACGCTTCACGCCAGAGGGCGTGAACTGATCCGAGCGGCAATATCCAAACCAGGAGAAAACGACCCCGTGATGTTCTCATCCAATCGCAAGCTGACCTTGATTCTGGTGATGACGGCGCTGTTCTTCAGCCCCCTTCCGGCACTGGGCCAGGTCAAATACTTCGACATCAGCCCGTTCATGCGCAAGATGCCGTTGGCCGTACCGGCGTTCAAGGCTTTGACGCCGAGTCCCGAAGAATCCGATCACACCACCGCGGCGGCCGACCAGTTGTCTTCGATGCTCGACTATACGGGCTTTTTCAAGATCCTGGACCGCGGGTCCTTCCTTTACGACCCGCGTACTTCCGGAATAACCGCCGCGGAGTTGAACTTCGCGAACTGGAAGACGGTCGGCGCCGAGCTCCTGATCACCGGCGGCGTTCAGGTCGCCGGGAGCGAACTGGTGCTGGAAATGCGCCTCTACGACACTTTCAAGGGATCTCTCATACTGGGGAAGCGCTATCGGGGCGGGATGGACGACCGGCGCACGATGATCAAACGCTTCTGCGCCGACATCATGCAGGAGTTGACCGGCTACCCGGGCATGTTCCACAGCCGTCTGGCATTCGTCTCCAACGGCAGCGGACATAAAGAAATCTACACCTGCGACTTCGATGGCACCGATATCCGCAGAATCACAACTAAAAACAATATCACTTCTTTTCCGGCCTGGTCCTGGGACGGCCGCCACCTGGCGTTCACTTCTTTTGTCAACGGTCCGGCCCAGATATTCATCCGCGACATGGAGAGCGGAGCGGAAAGACATGTCGTCGCGCAAGGGGTTCAGATCGCCCCTGCCTGGTTGCCCAAGCGCTTCGAACTGTCGGCGACGCTCTCCATGAACCGTGACCAGGAAATTTACTTGTTGACCGGCGCGGGGAAAATGATTAAAAAGCTCACCGACAATCGCGGTATCGACGTTGAAGCGACATGGTCTCCCGATGGCAAGCATATGGCTTTCGTATCCAATCGCGCCGGAACGCCTCAAATCTACATTCAGGACATCGATGGCGGCAATATCCGCCGCCTGACCTTCAAAGGAAATTACAACACGCAGCCAAGCTGGTCCCCCAGAGGCAATTTGATCGCGTTTTCGTCGATGGCGGAAGGGGCTACCGATATCGTGGTGATCGATATCGATGGCAAGAACCCGATCCAATTGACATATAACCAAGGTGACAATGAGGCGCCTTCCTGGTCGCCCGATGGCAGCCTGATCGCCTTCAGCAGCACGCGCGAAGGAATTTCCCGAATTTACGTGATGACGGCTTTCGGGACCGATCAACGCCGCCTGATTTCCGGGCCGGGCCAGCAGACCCAGCCCAGGTGGTCACCGAATTTATCGCAATGAGAATGATGTTGAGCTAAAGGAGGAGAAAATGAGGAAGTATTTGACAGGGGTGATGGTGTTGGCCTTGGTCATGCCGGCCATGCTGATGACCGTTTCGTGCGCCAAGAAAAGCATCGAAGCACAACCGGCGGTAACCGATTCGGCGGCGCAGTCCACAGCGGACAGCGATGCCGAAAAAGCGCGTATCGAAGCCGAGCGGCTGCGCGAACAGCAGGCACGTGAGCAGGCTGCCGCCCGTGTCGCGGCCGAGCGCGCCAAGTTCACCAACGAAGACATTTACTTCGAATTCGACAGTTCGGCGCTCGTTCCGGCAGCCCAGAAAATCCTGAGCAGCAAAGCCGACTACATGCGTGCCAACCCGGCGGTTCGCGTGACGGTAGAGGGGCATTGTGACGAGCGGGGCACCGATGCTTACAACATGGCGCTTGGTCAGCGCCGTGCTGATGCCGCGCGCGACTTTCTGGTCAAATCCGGAATCGACGCCAGTCGGCTGAATACGATCAGCTACGGCGAAGAACGTCCGCTCGATGCGGACAGCACGGAAGATGCCTGGAGCAAGAACCGCCGCGCCCACTTCGTCATCAACTAACCGACGAAGTTGATCTTCCACCGCCCGTTCCGGTTTATCCGGGCCGCGGGCGCCCTGTCCGCCGAACACAGACCGGCAGCCAGCGTACGCTACCCAGGCGCTGACTGCCGGTTTATGTCACTTCGCCCGTCGCGTTCATCGCGCGGGTCTTACTCCAACCGCAGGACAACGCCATGAAACGCTACGCCTTGCTTCTCAGTTTTATCGTTTTATCCCTGACCGGATGTGCAATCCAAAACGAGATGGCGGCGCTGGAATATCGAGTGGCGACTCTCGAAAGGCAGAATCAGCAGCTTTCCGGCCAGAACAGAGAACTGCGAGAACAGGTGCAGACCCGCACCCAGACGGCCGAAAAAGATCTGCGCAGCCAGTATGCCGCTACGGCGGCCGATTTGGAAGCACTGCAGGAAGAAATCCGCATGCTCAACGGCCGTATCGAAGAACTTTCCCACAACGCCGAGCGCAGGACCGAAGACAGCGAAACCATCAGCCGGCGCATCGAAGAGCTCAGTCTCGGCAGCGCCAAGATGGACCAGCGCCTGGGACGTGTCGAACAATACCTCGATCTGGAGCGCACGGCCCGGCAGGGTTCCACGGCACCGTCGCCGGCACCCGGCGGAGCGCCGGCACCTGCCCCGGCTGCCCCCGCGCCCGACTCCGAGCAGCAGCTCTACGCGAGTGCCAAGCAGCTCTTCGACAACAAGGATTTCGACAAGTCGCGCCAGGAATTTCTACGGCTGCTCAGCACCCATCCCAAATCTCAGAACGCCGACAACGCCCAATACTGGATCGCGGAAAGCTACTACCTCGAAAAATGGTATGAAAAGGCCATTCTCGAGTATCAGACGGTCATTGAAAAATACCCCAAAGGCAACAAGGTGCCGGCGGCCATGCTCAAGCAGGCGATGGCATTCCAGCAGTTGGGGGATAAATCGAATGCCCGGCTTATTTTCAATGAACTCGTGAAACGCTTCCCGCAGTCAAACGAAGCCAAAATCGCGACCCAGAAGCTGAAGGAATTTTAAACAGCGAGGCGCCCATGCAGCCGATCAAAATCGTGGGGATCGATCCTGGATTGGCCAGCACCGGCATCGGCGTGATCAGCGGCAGGCGCGACAAGGTCCAAAGCTATGCCTTCGGCGCAATCCAGACCCAGGCGCGGGAGAGTACGGCCTGCCGGCTGTGCGCGATCTATTCCCGGCTGCTGGAATTGTTCCAAAGCGAAAAACCCGACCTGATCGTCGTCGAAGATATCTTTTCACTGGATCGGTTCCCGCAGTCCGGCATTGTGCTGGGCAAGGTGTGCGGGGTGATTATGCTGGCCGGGCATCAAACCGGCAGCGCCATCGAGGAGATCCCCGTTCGCGAGGCCAAGCAGATTCTCACCGGAAACGGCAATGCAGCCAAGGAACAGCTTGAAACGGCCGTGCGCAAGATACTGCGCGCACCGAAACCCATCCGGCCCTTTCACGCCTCGGATGCGTTGGGACTTGCCCTGATCGGCCTGTTTCGCTATGTTGGCGCCAGGCGGGTATGCTGAAGCGCGAACTCAATCACGCGCCGGAGCTTGATGCGTTCATAGGCGAGCCATGATTGGTTACTTGGAAGGCAGACTGCTCAAAAAAGAAGAAGAACGGATCCTGCTGCTCGTTCAGCAGGTGGGGTATGAAATCCTGCTTCCGGTTTTCGTGCGCGAAACGCTGAGCGCCAAGCAGACCGGTGACGAGGTGGCTTTTTACATTTATTATCATCAGACCGAACGGCAGCCGAAGCCGGTATTGATCGGTTTCAACCTGGAAGCCGAGAAGGAATTCTTCCAGCGCTTCATCACCGTGGGCGATATCGGTCCCCTCAAGGCCGTAAAGGCGCTGAGCCTGCCGATTGCCGATGTGGCCAACGCCATTGAATGCGGCGATTTGGACTGCTTGAAGCATATGCCGGGGATCGGTCCGCGCAGCGCGCAAAAGATCATCGCCGCGCTGAAAGGCAAGGTGGAGAAATTCGTGTTGACGCGGAAGGCGGAACGCACCGCACCGGCGCCGTCCGCCGATTTCGTGCAACCGGTGCTGGACGTGCTTATCGTTCAGCTCGGTCACAAACCCGTGGATGCCAAACGCATGGTCGCCGAAGCGATCAAACGCAATGCCGCCATTGAAACGCCCGAAGCCCTGTTCGACGAGATCTACAGGGGAGAAAGGCCTTGACGATTTGCTGCTGAACCATGAAGCATGACGCGTTCCTAACCCGGCATACCCCGATCCAGGGCGTTGTGGACGGCGCGTGCCAGATTGAAGACCGCGATGCCGAACTTCAATCGCTGCGCCCCGGGCGGCTGAGCGACTATGTCGGGCAGAAAGAGGTCGTCGATACCCTCAAAATCGCCATCGAAGCGGCTCTGCTGCGCAAGGAGCCGCTGGAGCACGTTTTGTTTCACGGCCCTCCGGGTCTGGGCAAGACGACGCTCGCGCACATCATCGCCCAGGAGATGGGCGGCCATTTGACCGTCACCTCCGGCCCGGCCCTGGAGAAGGGCGGCGACCTGCTCGGTATTTTGACCCACCTGGAAGAAGGCGATGTGCTCTTCATCGACGAGATTCATCGCACGCCCAAGGTCGTGGAGGAGTTTCTCTACCCGGCCATGGAAGATTTCGCGGTGGACTTCGTCTTCGACAAGGGGATTCACGCGCGCAGTCACCGCTACCGTTTGAACCGATTCACCCTGGTCGGGGCGACCACCCGCGTAGGACTGCTTTCCGCTCCACTGCGCGACCGATTCGGCTTGTTCCGCAGCCTCGATTTTTACAAGTTGGAAGAACTGGCGAGCATCATTCAGCGCTCGGCGGCCATCCTGGAGGTTGCCATCGATCAGCAGGGCGCGGAAACATTGTCGCGGCGTTCGCGCGGGACACCGCGGATCGTCAATCGCCTGCTCAAAAGGGTGCGCGATTATGCACAGGTCCGCGGCCACGGCCGGATCGACGCCGCCACCGTCGAGTCCGCCCTGATCCTGGAAGGGGTCGACGGCTGCGGTTTGACGCGCCTCGACCGTGCGTACCTCAAGACCATTATCGACTATTATCACGGCGGCCCGGTGGGCATCGAAGCCATCGCCGCCACGTTGCAGGAAGAATCCGATACTCTGGTGGATGTCGTCGAACCTTATCTGCTCAAGATCGGCATGGCGGTCAGAACCTCCGCAGGGCGCAAAGCGACCGAGAGCGCCTATCGCCATCTGGGCTACCCGGTTCAGGACAAGATGTTTTAATCCCGGGTGGTCATTTTCGGGTTCATTAACCATCACCTCGCTTCAGCCGGTACTCCTCCATGGCGATCATCACCCTGATAACCGATTTCGGAACGCGCGATGAGTATGTCGGCGTGCTCAAGGGGGTGATCGGCGGCATCGCCCCCGAAACGCGTATTATCGACATCACCCACCATATCCCGGCGCACGACATTTGCGGTGCGGCTTTCCTGCTGAAAGCTGCTTTTCCATGGTTTCCGGCCGGAAGCATCCACATGGCCGTGGTGGACCCCGGGGTGGGCAGTGCAAGGGCGATCGTCGCCGCTCAGACGGCCGGTCATTTCTTCATCGCACCGGACAACGGCCTGCTGATTCCTTTGATCGATGCGCATGGATCGGATGCCTTGATCGCGGTCGAAGCGCGGCGGTATTTCAGGGAACCGTTCAGCCGAACCTTTCACGGCAGAGACATTTTCGCCCCGGTAGCCGCCCGGCTTTCATTGGGGGCCGCTCTGCGTGAATTCGGGCCGCCGATCGACCGTACCCGGTTGAACGGCCTTTCCTGGCCTCAAGCGCACATCGATGAAAACGGGTGCCTGCATGGCCATGTCGTATGGGTGGACAGGTTCGGCAACCTGATCACAGACCTTCAGCACGCTCAGCTCGAGGCGGTCGCCGCCGCCGGCGATGGAAAAAGCCTGCATATCCATGTCGCCGGCAGGATCATCAAGGGGCTGGCCTCCTGCTATAGCGAGGTTCCGGAAGGCGCACCGGCGGCAATCATCGGAAGCCGCGAATGCCTTGAGATTGCCGTCAACCGGGGTTCCGCGGAAAGCATGTTCGCTCTAGGCCGGGGCGCGCCGGTTCTGGTTTCGGCGGCACGGGATACAGCGCCCGCGGGAGGTGTCGATTGAACCGCGCCCGGGGGAAAATGCGCGCCATGAAATGCGCCCAAAGGATCGCCCGCAATCCGTTGGTGCTGGGGCTGGCGGCGGTGCTCGCGGTTCCTGCGGTCTCCTGGGCGCTGCCGGGCGATTGCGGCCCGACGGTCATGATCCCCGAGGTTTTGATCGGTTCGCAAACCGAGGGCGAGGATGCGGCCGGTGTCGTGGTGGTGGACAAGCGCCGCCAACTCGTCCTGCGCTATATATTCGATATGGAATGGCGGGAAAAAAACCGCTGGCCCTGTTCCACCGGGAAAGCTGTCGGCCCCAAGCAGAACGAGGGTGATCAAAAGACACCGGAAGGACTCTACTTCATCACCCGGCAGGTCATGCACCGTTACCTGTCGGATACTTATGGGAGCCGGGCGCTGGTCCTCGATTTCCCCAACCGGATCGACTCCAGGCTCGGGCGGACCGGCAGCAATATCTGGCTGCACGGCACCAATAAACCCCTGCGCCGTCGGGACAGCAATGGCTGCGTGGTCATGCGCAATGCGGATATCGATGAATTGGCCGGGCTGATCCAGCTCCAGCGCACCCCGGTGATCATCGTCAGGCAATTGGAATGGTGGCCGCAGACCGAGGCCGCGGAATTCGCGGCAGTGGTTTTGAATCTGCTTGAGGGGTGGCACCATATTGTGCTGGGAGATCATTACGGCCGTTTCCGGGACCAGTATGCCGACGATGTGGTTCCCTCGCCGGAATGGTGGAGAACGTGGAGCGAGCTGCGCAGCGATTATTCCGTTGATCGATCCGCATTGAAGAGCGAAATGCGCAATGTGGCGATGTACCGCCACCAGGATGTGATCATGCTGCTGTTCGATCACTTCCTCGGAGCAGGTCGGGTGCGTGTTCCGGTCGGACGGCGCAGACTTTCGCTGCGGATCGTGCATGGCCGGATCCGAATCATTGAAGACCGCTATCACGATAATTTCGAGCATGCCAACGGGGGAGAAGAGCCGCTGTTTTCAGCCTGGCGGCGTTTGTGGCAGTACCGGCACAGCGTCGACAGTTCGCCCGGGAAGGCCGGATTGGAGGACCATGATACCTAAAAGCGAGCCGCCTGCACCCCAGAGCAGGCTCAAGAAGCGCAAGGCGTACTGGAGCGTGATGCTGGTTGGAGAGCACGGCCGCGTCATTCCTTTCAAATACTTTAAAGAAACGGCGGCGGTTGTGCTCGGCTTGTTGATTCTGATGACGGTGGCGGTGGCGGTGCTGACTTACGGATATGTCCGTCAGAGCCGTGTCACGGAACGCCTCCAAGCCGAAATGGCCGAGGTGCGTGAGCAGGCTGCAAAATTGCGCGATGAAAAAGACTTGCTGCTGGCCCAACTGGTCATCCGGCAGCAGACGGTTGCCCCGGAACCGTCGGTGGAACCGGCGTCCGCAGCGAAAGCGCCTTCGGTTTCCAAGCCGGACAAGACTCTGCCCGAGATCCCGGAGCAAGCCGCCGTATCCGCCGCCTCAAGTGATATACCCAAGGATGCTGCGCCCGCACCCGTGAAGATGTCGGGCAGGATCTCCCATTTCGGCGTCGCTTACGATCACGAGCGGCCGAAGCTGACGGTCAGATTCCGGATCAACAATACGACACCCGGAAGAAAGCCGCTGTCGGGCAGTATCGCCGTCGTGCTGAGCAATTCACAGGATGCCGGGGCGAAGCGAATTCCCCTCCCGGCCACGGCAGTGCCGGAAGGCGCGGTTTCCCCGAAAAAAGGCCAGCCGTTCAGCGTCAACAACTATCGCACCATCGAATTCGATTTGCCCGACCCGCCGTCTCCAGGCGCTTTCAATACCGCGGAAATTTTTGTACTATCACCGGAAGGGAAGGAAATCGTGAAGCAAAATTTCACCTTCGCCATCGAACCCAAGGCTCCGCCGCCCAAGCCTGCGGAAAAGACCGGCGACAGTGTAAACGCCACCACCCCGCAGGTCGATACGCCGGCCGAGGCTCCCGAATCTGAAAGCGCGGGGCCGCTGGAGCGCCCTTCCCCTCAAGAAACGGTTTCTCCGCAGTCGCCGGCCGAAGAGCTCCCGAGGCAGCCCACCGATCCGAGCGGTTCGGCATCCGACGATGTCAGGGAGAAGTTTTGATGGATCTGGTTCCGCAACCCGTTGCGCACGTTTACGCGAAAGGATGTCAATGTGAAGGACGATCAGAAGAATTTCTCGATCATCGATGAAGGATTCACGATCGACGGCAGCGTCTCCGGAAAAGGGCGCCTGGTTGTAAAGGGTACGGTAAAAGGCGCGATTGAAGGCGATAACGTGGTCATCGCCAAGGAGGGGGCCGTCTATGCGGATGCACGGGCCGGAGCCATGACCGTCGGGGGAATTTTCGAAGGCCAGGCGGAAGTCGAAAAGGAGCTGATCATCCTGGCCAGCGGAAAATGCTCCGGCCAGGTGAGGTGCCGTGATCTGGTCGTAGAGGCCGGCGGGATTCTCAATGCCGCCGTGACGTGCCGGAAAAGCGCCGGTGTAAAAACTTGATGAACTCGTAAAAAGTCTCAAAACCGACAGCGCCGTAAAAGTTCAAGATCAAGGCGCCGCGAATTCCGTGTCCCGAGGCATACTGTCAGTACGCCGCAGGGACAACGGGATGAGGCGCAACGCAGATATTGGACTTTTACGGCGTCGTCGAAACTTCGTCAGTGCAAAGTGAACTCGGCATACAGTGCAAAATGATCGGAAGGAAAGCGGCCGCCGTATGCTTCCGTGATCACTCTGGCCCTCATTAAGCGCACGTCGCCGCGATAAAGGATCCAGTCGATCGGCTCGCCCGCTCCGCAGCCGCTGAAGCCGTGAAAGGTCGGCTCGCGCGGCGGCTCAAGCGTGTGCTGAAACCCCACCGTGCCGGACGTCAGGTATTTCAAAGCCGGACTGTTCTGATCGGCGTTGAAGTCGCCCATCAGGACGGCCGCCGGCAGTGCCGACCGGCGATCGATGCGATCGATGATGATGCGGGCGCTGCGGTGTTGGACATCCGGATCGAAGTCGAAATGCGTATTGATGCACGCCACCCGGCGGCCGCAACATTCGAATAGGCCCCACGAGCATTGCCTGGGCCAGCGGCTGTCGGCGAAGCGGCTGGGGATATCGGGCGTCACGGACAGGAAGAAGTGGTCGTGGCCCAGGCAGTTCCAGCGCCGGTGAAAGAAAAGGACGTTGTTCTGCCAGAACTTGGGCGCCGGCCGGCGCTGGCCGATGATCCGGTAATCGGGAAGCCGGTCCGCCAAGTGCGCGATCTGAAAGTCGTTGGCTTCCTGGAACGCATAGAAATCGCATGCGAACGCCGACAACAGGGTGTTCAGACTTGCGCGGCGATTCTCCCAGCAGTTGGGGCCGTCATCGGCGAGCCCGAAGCGCAGGTTGAGATTCAACACGCAAACCCTCGGGGATACCGGCGTCAGGTTCATCGCGGCGCATCCTGTTCGGCCGGTTCCGGTGCGGCGCGGAAGGCGTGCAGGCAGGTGGTAAGGTCAAACTGCACGGAGGCGAAGTTGTCGAACGTGACATCGTTGAACGTCCACTGATATTTTTCTCTCATAAATTGAAACATCGCCAGGTAATTCGTTAAAATACGCTCACCCCAATCGAGCCCCAGGTTCCCGGCCGTATGCTTGATGCGGACGCCGGGGCCTTCGATCTCCACAAAGCATCCGAACGGCATGGTATCGATGCACACCTGGACTTCGCCCAGTGTAAAGCTTTGGCGCCATTTTTCATAGGTCTGAACCGCGCGGAAGCCCAGCGCATTGAGAATGGCATCCATGTTGGGCGCATTGCTGACCGTGACCTCCAGTTCCCGGTAGATTTTGAACTCCGTGCTCGCTTCCGGCGGCGGGGATTTGTAGGTCAGGCGGCAGGCGCCGTCCCGGCGCAGGCGCAACAGGCAGCCGTTGCGCTTGAGATTGCCCTCGCGGTCTTCATAACGGGCGTTTTTTTCGAACACCTGGCCCAGGTCGGCCGCTCCCAGTCCGAGCAACCTCCGCCGGAGGTTTTCCGGCTCCCGCAAATGAAATTTCACTTCGATTTCGAAGGATGAGTCATGAGACATATCCGGATCGCTCCTGCATTTGAAGCATCGGCATTTCAACTTAAATTCCAGGAAGCGCGCTCAAATGTCAATCGGGAACCATATGCCTGCATTGACTGCCTTACCGGATGATGCGCACTGTGCTATAGTCCCGAACTTGAAATGATGGAGGGAGGCCCGGCATGTTGGCCCTGTCTACGTCCTGGATTGCAGAACGCTCGTTCCACCCGCGCGAGTTGGTGCAGGCGCTGGAAAAAGCCCGAATCGGCGCCGTCGAGCTGGAATACCGTCTGACGCCGCACCTTTTGAGCGGACTCAAGGAGGCCCTGGTCGAAGCCGGCGTCACGGTGACCAGCGTGCACAATTACTGCCCGCATCCCGGCATCATTCCGGGCGCGAGGCCGAGCGGGGATTATTTCAGATTGTCGGCGCGCGACCCGGAAGAACGCAACGCGGCCGTTCGGTGGACCGCGCGTACGATCGAAACCGCCCATGAAATGGAAGCCCGCTTCGTGGTTCTGCACTGCGGATCGATAGAGGGCGGTCCGGACAGCCGCATCCTGATGGAGGCGCTGAACGATGATCGCGAGGTCCTGCAGCAACGCCTGGCCCAGGCAGCGGAGCAGCGTCGGCGGACCCAGGCACCGTTCATCGAAGCCCTGCTGTTCAGCCTGGACCGCCTGTTCCCCGCCGCCGAGCGCTACGGAGTCACATTGGCCCTCGAAAACCGCTTCCACTATCATGAACTGCCCGGCTATGACGACTTTGAATCGATATTCAAGTGCTTTGACGGCGCTCCCCTGGGATACTGGCACGACACGGGGCACGCGCATGCCCAGCAAACGCTCGGCATTGAAAGCCAGGAGGCATGGCTGAAGCGCTGTGCAGGGCATATCAAAGGTTTTCACCTGCACGATGCGCGCCGCCTCGAAGACCACCTGCCTCCGGGCGAGGGTGAGGTCGCGTGGAGCGCGGTGCGGCCCTATCTGGAACCCGGGCGGCCCTGGGTGCTGGAGTTGGCGCCGCACACTGAGCTGGCAGCGGTGTGCCGTGCGGCCGAGTTCGTGAGGGGACTCCTGTCCGCACGACATGATGCCCAACCAGGATAATTTTTCCTTGACTCCCCGAATAAATTCATTTAGTAATCCCCGATTCTGACCCAGGAACAGGAGCGCGAACGTGAAGAAGTATACCTATAATGCCAAGAGTTCCGATAATCCCGGAAAATGGTGGGTTGTCGATGCCGATGGCGCTATATTGGGCCGACTGGCTACGGAAATAGCGTCACGCCTGCGCGGCAAACATAACCCCTTGTTTACGCCGCACGTGGATATGGGTGATTCGGTGGTGGTCATCAACGCCGCGAAAATCAAACTGACCGGCCGCAAGTGGGAACAGAAAATGTACTACCGGCACAGCGGCTATATCGGCGGACTCAGAACGACTTCCGCGCGGCACATGAAGGAGACCAAGCCGGAAGAACTGATCATGCACGCGGTCCGCGGGATGCTGCCCAAGACCCGTCTGGGACGCAAACTGGCCACCAAACTGAGAGTGTATGCCGGGGCCGAGCATCCGCATGAGGCTCAGCAGCCGGAAGCGATGACGCTTTAAGAATAACGCTTATCATTCGGGGATATTATGCCACAGCAAACAACCTATTACGCCACCGGTAAACGCAAGAACGCCATCGCCAGAACCTGGATCACGCCAGGCAAGGGCGAGATATCGATCAACGGAAGAACCCTGGATGACTATTTCAAGGTCTATATGGCCAAGACCATCATCACCCAGCCGCTTATGCTGACCAACAATCAGGAAAAATTCGATATCCGCATTCAGGTCATGGGCGGCGGCATCATCGGCCAGGCCGGCGCCATCCGCCACGGCATCACCCGGGCGCTGATCAGCTTCGACGCGCAGTTGCGGCCGGTTCTGAAAAAGGCGGGTTTTGTGCGCCGCGATCCGCGCGAGAAAGAGCGCAAAAAATACGGCCAGAAGGGCGCGCGCGCCCGTTTCCAGTTCTCCAAACGTTAATATTATCGTTCAGCAAGTTGCAGGGGAACCTGTCCGGTTCCCCTTTTTGTTTGGTGCACCGGCTATGTGGTTCGGATCACTTGAAGCCCATTCGGGTAGCGGGTAAGGACTTCGAGCCCGTAAGCGGTTACGGCGTACGAGTTTTCGATGCCCACTACCCCGCGTTCCGGAATCACCACTTTGGGTTCCAGGGCGATGACCATGCCTTCGGCAAGGGGCATCTCCCGCCCCTGGGCCAGGAATGGAAATTCATCCAGTTCCAGCCCGATGCCATGCCCCACGAAGCGGATGCGTTGCGGTCCAAAGCCCATGAAGTAATCCCCCCATCCGGATGCAGCCGCCATGGCAACCGCCCGATCGTACACCTCGCCGGCCTTTACGCCGGGACGGATCATGGCTTTGAGCCGGTCTTCGATCTCCAGCATGGCCTCATGGGCGGCCATCAATTCATCGGGAAGATCACCCAGGCTGAATATGCGCGTGTGGTCGGCGATGTAACCCCGGTAGGCGAAGACATAGTCCACCAGGATCGGCTGATGCGGCCGGATGCGGTTGAAACCGGCGCCCTGAGCCACCGCCGGACTGGTGGCGCTGCCGCCGGTGGGGGAGGCGAGGTAGCTGGGCACCGCGGCCGACGGCCCGCACATCAAATGGCCGTAGAACAGCTCATTGTCCCACAAGCGCATGCGAACCACGCCCTGATGCCCCAGTTTGCGGGCGAACGCTTCCAGCTGGCCGGCCAGCGCGATTTCGGTTATGCCTTCGCACAGCAGTTCGGGGACATGCCCTGCGACCTGGTCCGCCCGCCGGGCGGCTTCAGCGATGATTTCCAGTTCGTACTCGGACTTCACCGCGCGGAGCAGGCGCACCTGACTCGAAATGTCCACCAGCTCCACTCCCTCGAAAATTTGACTGTACATGAGATAGAGATTGGCCGGCAGGACATCCAGTTCCAACCCGAGCCGGCGCGGCTTGCGGATACCGGATTCCTTCAAGAGCGAAGGGATCTTGCGCGGACTCGTCAGGGGTATGATTCGATTCAGGGGAGACTCGGCCTGGGCGCGTTCCAAACTCTTGCGGACCATCAGCAAGGCAGGCCAGTCGGCGGGTATGTAGAGATGGCTCTGCTGAATGGTGCCGCTGAAATAGAACAGATCGACCGGCTGTAGGATCAGGGCGCCGTCCAGCCGCTGATCCCGCAGTGCCGCCTGGAGGCGTTCAACGCGCATATTGATCTCTCGGGCCGGTGTATTAGCATCAGTTTCAAACATGTCTGCACCCCTTATCTCGTCTGTTGAAGCGTACGGCCGTTTCTCCGAGCCTGCCGCTGGAATATGCCCGGCATTGAAAAAATGTCAAGGAAGTTGCTTTTAGGAGTGGAACCTATTGAATTACAGAGTAATTTCAGATATACACAAGTCGAGTCGGCTTCCGCGGCGGGTTGCGGCAATTCATGCCGGGATTCCATCCACGCGTACCGTGGGCCGTGGGAGGTCCGCAACCCAGGCCGTCCAAGCGCCTGTCCGAATCCGCGTAGGTATTCCATGATCAAGCATCTGGCGGCGCTTGCCGCCGCCATCGTCGGCATTGCGCTCTGCGGCGGCCCTGCCGTAAGCGCCCAGCCGGAAAACCCGGTAACAGTTTCCCACGCCATCGCCATGAATGGAGTGCCGAAGTACGGCCCGGACTTCGACCATTTCGAGTATGTCAATCCCGGGGCGCCGAAAGAAGGCTTGCTGCGCCAGGCCGCCATCGGCACGTTCGATTCGCTCAATGGCTTCATCGCCAAGGGCAATCCGGCGGAAGGCCTGGAATTGACCTACGACACCCTGATGATCGCTTCCGGCGACGAACCGTTCACACACTACGGCCTGATCGCCGAAAAGATCGAATATCCCGCGGACCGTTCCTGGGTGATCTTCCATATCCACCCAAGGGCCCGCTTCCGGGACGGCGCGCCGGTCAAGCCCTCCGATGTGGCCTTCTCCTTCAAGACCCTGATCGAAAAAGGCTCCCCCTTGTACGCCCGCTACTACGCCGACATCACCGACGTCAGCGTGCTGGATGGCCGGCGGGTCAAGTTCAGCTTCGGCGGCCAGACCAACCGTGAGCTGCCTTTGATTCTCGGTCAACTGCCCGTACTGCCCGAGCATTACTGGCAGGAGCGGGATTTCAGCCTGACGACGCTCGAAGCGCCGCTCGGCTCCGGCCCCTATCAGGTCGTGCATCTCGATCAGGGCCGTTCGATCACGTACGCCCGTGACGACAACTATTGGGGCCGCGATCTGCCGGTCAACCGGGGGCGCTTCAATTTCAAGCGCATTCATTTCGACTACTACGGCGATGCCACCGTTGCCCTGGCGGCATTCAAAAGCGGCGAATACGATTTCCGACAGGAAAATATCGCCAAGCAATGGGCGACGGCCTATGTCGGGCCGCCGTTCGAGCAGGGATTGATCAAGAAAGAAGTCATCGAACACAATATCCCCGCCGGAATGCAGTGCTTTGCCATGAACCAGCGGCGACCCCTGTTCACCGACCGGCGTGTGCGCTACGCCCTGGCGCATGCCTTCGATTTCGAATGGACCAACCGGCACCTGTTCTACGGCATGTACCAACGGACCGATTCGTATTTCGAGAACTCGGAGATGGAAGCGGCCGGAGCGCCCTCCGCGGAGGAGTTGAAGATCCTAGAACCGTTGCGCGGGCAGCTTTGGCCCGAAGTGTTTACGCAGGATTACGTTTCGCCTTCGACCGCCGGCGAAAACGGCCTGCGCCGGAACCTGCTGCAGGCGCTCGATCTGCTCAAGGCCGCCGGCTGGGAGGTCCAGGACGATACCCTGCGCAACACGGCCACCGGCGCCCCTTTCGTCTTCGAAATCCTGCTGCAGCAGCCTTCATTCGAGCGGGTGGTCCTTCCGTTCACCGACAATCTGAAACGGCTCGGGATCCGCGCCAATGTCCGCGTGGTCGACAGCTCCCAGTATATCAACCGCCTGCGCGGATTCGATTTCGACATGATCGTGGCGTCATTCCCCCAATCGTTGTCGCCGGGCAACGAACAGCGCTGGTACTGGCACTCCGAGGCGGCCGCGGTTCCCGGCACGCGCAATTATGCCGGCATTCGCAACCCGGCCATCGATGAGCTGGTGGAGTTGATCATTACCGCCGAGACGCGCGAGGATCTGGTGGTCCGCTGCAAGGCGCTGGACCGCGCACTGCTGTGGGGGCACTACGTGATCCCGCACTGGTTCTCGGGCGTGTTCAACGTGGCCTACAGCGCGAAACTGAAACACCCGGCGATCCTTCCCCCCTACATGCTCGACCTGGACACCTGGTGGGTCGAAGCCGGCGGCGCCGGTACGCCTGCGGGCAATACAGGATCCAAGGAGTGATGGCGCGCCCATGACCGCCTATATTATCAGACGCCTGCTGCTGGTCATTCCCACGCTTCTGGGCATTATGACCATAAATTTTTTCATCATCCAGGCGGCCCCCGGCGGACCTGTGGAACAATTCATCGCCAGGATGGAAGGCCAGCAGGTCGGTGCGACCGAACGCTTCGCGGGTGGAACTTCGGCCGAGCTCATGGTGCGCACGCGACCTGAGGACAGCTCCTACCGGGGTGCTCAGGGGCTCGACCCCGCGCTGATCGCGCGCATTGAAAAAATGTACGGGTTCGACAAGCCGATGCACCGGCGCTTCTTCGATATGCTGGTCAACTACGCCACCTTCGACTTCGGCAGCAGCTTCTACCAGGACCGCAGTGTCATCTCCATCATCGGCTCCAAACTGCCGGTGTCCATTTCCCTGGGCGTCTGGTCGACCTTGATGATTTACATGATCTCCATCCCGTTGGGCATTCAAAAGGCGGTGCGCCACGGTTCGCGGTTCGATATCTGGAGTTCGACGGCGGTTATCGTCGGCAACGCCGTGCCGGTCTTTCTGTTCGCCATCCTGCTGGTGGTGCTGTTCGCCGGTGGATCGTACTTCGACTGGTTTCCGCTTCGCGGACTGACGTCCGAAAACTGGGAAGATCTTTCCTGGCCCATGAAGATCGTCGATTACTTCTGGCACCTGGCCCTGCCGGTGATCTCAATCACCATCGGCGGCTTCGCCACCTTGACCATGCTGACCAAGAACTCCTTTCTGGACGAGATCGGCAAACAGTATGTGGTCACGGCGCGGGCAAAGGGCATTCCCGAACGCAAGGTCCTCTACGGACATGTCTTCCGCAACGCCATGCTGATCATTATCGCCGGTTTCCCGGCCGCTTTCATTTCGATGTTTTTCACCGGTTCGCGGCGGATCGAGGTGATCTTCTCCTTGGACGGCCTCGGCCTGCTGGGGTATACCTCGACGATCAACCGCGATTATCCGGTGATGTTCGCCACACTCTATATCTTCACACTGGCCGGACTGCTGTTGAAAATCGTTTCGGACATCACGTACATGCTCGTCGATCCGCGCATCGATTTCGAAACGAGGATGTAGACGATCATGCTTTTTCGCCGCAAACCGAAAAACCCGGTAAGCCAGCGACGCTGGCGAAATTTTAAAGCCAATCGGCGCGGCTGGTGGTCGCTGTGGATTTTCCTGGCGCTCTTTCTGCTTTCCCTGGGCGC
>JAEYRZ010000109.1 GCA_023435265.1 Pseudomonadota bacterium | reverse complement strand
CCATGATCCCGTCAGCGGCCGACAGGATGGCATCGATATGGTCGATGGCCTCGTGCTTTTCGATTTTGGCAATCACCGGAGTATCCTTGTTTTGCCGGTGGATGATTTTTTGAGCGGCGTGAATGTCGGAAGCCGCACGCACAAACGAGAGCGCAACGTAGTCTACGCCCATTTCAAGTCCGAACAGCAGATCGCGCCGGTCTTTCTCTGTCAGTGCCGGTATGGGCAGCGTGCTGGAAGGCAGATTGATCCCTTTGTGAGAAGTAAGAAGGCCCCCGGTGATGACCTGACAGACTATCTCATCGCGGGTGGTTTTCTCAACGACTAGTTCCATCAGGCCGTCGGCCAGCAGGATGCGATCCCCCGCCTTGACCTGATCCGGCAGAGCACGGTACGAAACCGGAATTCGTAGGCCGTCGGCGACCTTGATCGCGGCAGAGAGAACCATGGTCTGTCCGCTCGCCAGGACCAAGCCCTCTCCCGGGATTTTGCCGACCCTGATCTTGGGCCCGCAAAGGTCCTGCAATATGGCCACCGGCCGCCCCAGATCATCGGCCGCGGCCCGGATCTCCCGAATCATGGCGCCATGCTCGGAGTGGGTACCGTGCGAAAAATTGAGCCGTGCTACGCTCATTCCGTTCTCGATCAGGGCTCGGAGCGTTTCTCGCGGACTGCTGGCCGGGCCGATGGTGCAGACGATTTTAGCTCTGGGTAACATTTGTCTTTCCTCACCCGTGCGCCGGGCTTGAAGCGCTCAACGGCCGACGCGGCAGACCGCTCGAACGGTCTGGTTCAAAACCAAGGCGGCATTCTGGCCGGCAGACTTAAGCAGGCCATCGGCCCGACTGAGGTATTCAAAGGCGTCGGCAAGTTCCGCTTGCGTAAATTTAAAGGCCTTGTTCAGCACTTGGAAGACAGGGTAAGCATTTTGGGGTTGAGTGGCCAGGCGCAGGTCCGGACTGGCTTCACGGCCAACCGCGCCATCCTGCCAGGCTGCGGAGCGCTTCTGGACATGCGCATCATAAGCCAAAACCGCCGGCATCACCCGTTCTTGGAATTGAGGGTAGGATATTCCCTCCCGATAGGTTCTGCCGAATTCGCTGTCGATGAAGTCACGCGCGATCAATAACCGGCGCATTTGATTGGCCAGAGCGGAAACAATTTGCAGCGGATGCCAGTCCGCCTGCAAAGAATTTAGATAAAAAAGCGCCTGGGGAAGATTGCGATCGGCCACGGCGTTGGTCAGATCATAAATCGGATCGCTCCTGGTTCTGCGCAGTACGCTTTGAACATCACGCATGGTTATCTGCGCCCGATCTTCCGAATAATCGATCAGTTTTTCAGTGCTCTGACAAAACGTCGCAAGATCAAAACCGATCAGCTGCGCGACCGCTTCAAATACACCGGTATCCGCCTTTTTAGACGCCCTTTCCAGCAGTGCCGCCCAGTTCTCGCGCAGCACGGCTTCCTGGGCGATTTTGTCGGCCCTGCGTTCACCCGACGGCACGCTGCAGTCTACGACCACGCCATGCTTGGCGATGCTCTTGTAGATCTTAAAGTTTTTCGGAGCTTTGGCATACACGGTGATCATCAAAAAGTGCCCGCTGGGAAAACCTTTCTCGACAGCCTGCAGCAGGTTATGGATATGATCCACTCCGCCGGATCCGGCCGAGGTCAGTGCATGCTGGATCACCTGATCCAAAGTGTCGGCGCCCAATGTTCGACGCAAGGATTGGATTTCGGAATTCTCAGCGCCGTCCTCGAGCAGATCTTCCAATTTCTTCCCGGTGCGGGAACACCATTCCGCCAGCAACCTGCCGGCCTTCGCCGTCTGCTCGTTGCGGCAGGCCTGTTCGATTTGTGTAGTCAGGCCCGCTGCTCCTCCCCGCGTTTCGAAAAGCCGCGCATTTTTGAACAAGACGACTTTGTTGCCCCCCAGGAGCGCGAAGGTATTCATCTGTTCCAGCAGATCGGGGATATTTTCGAGCATTCCCTCCAGACTAACGCTGCCATGCGCGGGAGGGCATCCGGCCAGCAGGTGTTCGGTGATCGATGCGGCACCGCGCTCAACCATCAGTTGCTCGCCATGGATCAGCCAGGTCGAAGCCAGCGCGGCGGGAGCCGTCTTGCGGATCAATGTATCGAGTTGCCGGTGGGTGATTTCGGTCATGAGGTTCGATCAGAACGGCATTTTCTTGAAAACGATGTGGATGATGAAGATCACCACGCCCACCGTGACGGCGCTGTCGGCGACATTGAAGGCCGGCCAATGCAGCTGCCCGATGTAAACGTCCAGAAAGTCGATCACTTCCCCGAATCGCAGCCGGTCGATGAGATTCCCCACCGCGCCGCCAAAGATCAGCGCCAATGCGCCCCCCAAAAAGCGGTACGAGCGGGGTGTCTGATGGTAGAAGTAAAGGATCATCGCCATGGCCAGACCGATGCCGATCAAAAAGATCCAGTGCCGCACGGGGGAGGCATTGGCAGCCAGAAATCCGAAGGCCCCCCCGGGGTTATAAATATGGACCAGGTTGAAGAAACCGGGAATGACCTCGATACGGGCATACTGGGGTATCGATTGAATCACGATCAGCTTGGAAAGCTGATCCAGCAGAACCACCGCTCCCGCGATTGCGCTGAAAACCCAATATTTACGCAACTC
The DNA here is from genome assembly GCA_023435265.1 of Pseudomonadota bacterium. GTDB lineage: Bacteria > Desulfobacterota > Desulfobacteria > Desulfobacterales > Desulfosarcinaceae > UBA2230. Next base: position 51,948 of record JAEYRZ010000109.1, on the reverse strand, counting down.
GGCCTTTCTCGCGCTCATTCGCTCGATCTGCCGCCGGAGCTTTGAAGCGCGGCGTAACAACGTCCGCAGATTGTGGGATGATCGGAATGCCGGCCGACTTGCGGGTCGTAAACCCAGCAGCGTGCGCATTTTTCGCCTGCGGCGGTGCGGATGCGCACACTGATGCCGTCACCCTCGCTGCGATGGTCGGCATCGGGCAGCGCCCCCTCAACCAACTCTGCCTGCGACACGATGAAGATGGCGCGCAATTCATCCCTGTAGGGCTTGATTTGTGCATACAAAGGCTCTTCCACACCCACGGTTACGGCCGCGTCCAGCGAATGGCCGATCGTCTTCCGGGTGCGCGCCGTTTCGAGGGCCTTGGTCACTTCTGCGCGCACCAGTTTAATCGCTTTCCATTGTTCGGCCAATCCGGCATCGTGCAGCGATTCATCGACTTCCGGGAAAATCGTCAGATGGATGCTTTCAGCTCTTCCCGCAATGGGCGGCAAATGTTGCCAGATCTCCTCGGCTGTAAAAACCATGATGGGGGCCATCATGCGCGCAAGGGCCTCTGCGATGCGATAGAGCACTGTCTGTGCGCTGCGTCGCTCGATCGATGCGGCCGGCGAGGTATATAACCGGTCTTTGAGGATATCGAGATAGAAAGCGGACAAATCCACGGTGCAGTAATTGAACAGGGCGTGGTAAATAATGTGAAAGTCGAAGGTCTCGTAAGCTTTACGGGCCCGTCCGACAAGCTCCTGCAGAGAATGCAGCGCGTATCGGTCGACCGGCAGCATTTGCGTGTATGCCACCATGTCGCCTTCGGGATTGAAATCATAAAGGTTGCCAAGAAGAAAACGCCCCGTGTTTCGAATACGCCGGTAGGCATCGGTCAATTGCTTCAAGATGGCTTCCGAAATGCGAATGTCGTCCCGGTAGTCGGTGGCCGAAACCCACAGCCGGAGTATTTCAGCGCCGTATTGGTCGATCACCTGTTTGGGGGCGATGACGTTGCCCAACGATTTGGACATCTTCTTGCCCTCGGCGTCCACGACGAACCCGTGGGTTAACACGGCTTTGTAAGGTGCCGCCTCACGCGTACCCACTGCGGTCAGCAGCGAACTGTGGAACCAGCCGCGGTGCTGATCCGAACCTTCCAGATACATATCGGCCGGCCAATGCAAATCGTCGCGCGTTTCAAGTACGGCTGCGTGGCTCACGCCCGAATCGAACCAGACATCCAGGATATCGGTCTCCTTCTTGAAATTGCTGCCGCCGCATTGCGGGCACGTGATTTCATCAGGAAGCAACTGCTCGAGGTCAGTTTCAAACCAGGCATCCGCACCCTTTACTGCGAACAGATCATAAATCTTCTGCATTAATTGAGGCGTCATGTAGGTCGCATCACACTTCAGGCACGAAAACACGGTAATGGGCACGCCCCAGGCGCGCTGTCGCGAAACACACCAGTCCGGCCGGTTCTCGATCATGCCGTAGATACGCTCGCGACCCCAATGTGGTATCCATGTGACCTGATCGATGGCGGCAAGCGATTTACGACGCAAATCGGTTTTCTCCATGGAGATGAACCACTGCGGTGTCGCCCTGAAGATCACCGGCTTCTTGCACCGCCAGCAATGCGGGTAGGAATGCGTGATGGCATCCTGAGCCAGCAGCATCCCATTTTCTTGAAGCGCTTGCGTGATCCGGTGATTGGCTTCGAAAACGAATTGGCCTTCGAACTTCTCAACGGACGCATCGAAACGCCCATCGTCGTCGACCGGTGAGTAGGCATCCAGACCGTAACGCAAGCCCACTTCGTAGTCTTCGCGCCCATGGCCCGGCGCCGTATGGACGCAACCTGTTCCAGCCTCAAGAGTGACATGCTCGCCGAGCACAATCTTCGATTCGCGATCGTAAAGCGGATGGCGGCAGCGTTTGCCTTCCAACCAGGAAGGCTTGAGTTCGCCCAGAATCGTATACTGATCGATCCCGAACGCGGCCATGCAGGACGGTACGAGTTCCTGAGCCAGAATCAATACCGCATCGTTCCCCGTATCCACGGCGACATAGACAAATTCAGGATGCAGCGCGACGGCCAGGTTGGCCGGAAGTGTCCATGGCGTGGTGGTCCAGATCGCCACAGCCGCTGATTTACCCGCCATAGCAGGAAGCCGGTCGCTGAGATCGTCGATCAGCGGAAATTTGACGAAAATAGATGGCGACTTCTCGTCTTTGTACTCGATTTCGGCCTCGGCCAGGGCCGTCTTGCAGCTGCAGCACCAGTAGATCGGCTTCTTGCTGTGGAAGAGGCTGCCCTCCAATGCGAATTTGCAGCACTCGCGGGCAATTACCGCCTCATACGCATAATTCATGGTCAGATAGGGGTTTTCCCAATCGCCTGCAACCCCGAGGCGTTTGAACTCGTCCCTTTGGATATTGATGAATTTCTCTGCATACTTGCGGCACGCGCGGCGGACCTCGGCTTGGCTCATCTCTTTTTTCCGAGGGCCGAGCTCTTTCTCAACGTTGTGTTCGATCGGCAACCCATGGCAGTCCCATCCTGGCACGTAAACCGCGTCATATCCGGCCATTTGGCGCGAACGCACGACAAAATCTTTAAGAATCTTGTTTAAAGCGGTCCCGATATGAATATTGCCGTTGGCATAGGGGGGGCCGTCGTGCAGGATGTAGCGCAATTTACCCAGGGAGATTTTGCGAATCGTCTGGTAGAGCCGTTTTTCTTCCCACTGCTTGAGTTGAATGGGTTCCCGCTGTGCCAGGTTGGCCTTCATCGGAAAAGCGGTCGTCGGCAGATTCAGCGTATTTTTATAATCCATGGGTTCCTCCGGGAGGTATTGTAAATCGTCTTTTTTAATTGCTCTTGTGCGGCATGTCAAGCTCGGGAACCAGTAGGCCCCAAGCTGTCGGCAACGTCAGATTCGAAGCGGGCATCGGCTATCCTGTCGATCCCCGGCGCCTTACCGCAATCTTTTGTTTGCAAAAGTTTTCGCTCAATGACACTTTGTCATGACTACCAACGTACGCGGATCTCCCGATACCGGTAAGCGGTAGTCGATATGCATGCTATTGAACAGGATTTCCACGGTTAGGTCCCCGGCTGTCTCTTTGGAGGATTCTGTCGGAGACTCCTGAGGCCCCTTGAAGGCCACAATCCTGCCCGCAGGCGCCAGCAGCGGCAAGGCGAGCTTCATGATGGCGGGCAAGCCTGCGACGGCCCGGCACACGACCACACCGTACCGCTGGCGATGGGCGGTCTGCCGGGCCAACTCCTCTGCGCGGACCTGGATACCCTGGACTTGCTCCAGAGACAGCGAACGAATCACTTCCTTTACGAAAGAGATTTTTTTACGCGAACTGTCGATCAGCGTCATCGGCTGGAATGGATGCATGATTTTAAGCGGAATGCCCGGGAATCCCCCTCCCGTCCCGATATCGAGGAGCTCCACATCTTCGGGAACATAGGGCAGCGCGGCCATGACGTCCAAGTAGTGTTTGACCGCCATCTGCTCGGGGTCGGTGATCGCCGTCAGGTTGATTTTACGGTTCCAGGAAACCAGCAGCTCGGCATGACGGGCGAATTGCATGATTTGACCGCTTGCGATCGTCACACCTAGTTCTTTTGCCCCGGCGGCGATTAGTTCACACCATGGCTCAGAACCGATCCGCATATGGCTGTCGTACCTTCATTTGGGCGGCCTTGCGCTCCGGCGCATGAGATCTTCCCTTGAAAAATCCATGATGAGTTGAACTTCGCTGCCTGCCAAGCTGACTTTTGCATCGGGATATCTTTTTTTGAAAACCCGCAGCATGGCGGTATTCTCCTTGAGAACCGTGGCGGTGAATCCTTTAAAGCCGTTTTCAATGGCGATGGTCTCCAATCTGGGCAGCATGTGCGATGACAGACCCATGCCCTGATAATCTTCGCGGACCACGAACGCCACTTCGGCCCTTCCGGTTGTATCATCGGCGTAGGATGCAATGGCTACAATTTCCTGATGGCCGCCCTTTTGAACCAACCCGATCAAGGAGACGTTCTTGTGGTAATCCACGCTGGCCCATTGCTGTTGCGCGACCTCGTGGGAAAAGAGCTTCATCTTGTAAAAGAAACGCATGTAAATGGTTTCTTCTTTGAGGGAATAGAAAAAATTGCGGAATTCGAATTCATCTGAGGGCAGCAAAGGGCGAAACTCGACGGTCCGTCCGTTGGATAAAGTGAGCCGCGATTTGTAACCCTCGAGGAAAATCAAATCATCCTGTATTGGCGGCAGTTGATCTCCGAAGATATAATGGTGTTTCTTGGCCACCTCGATCAACTCTTCCCGGAATTTCGGGTGAGCGATCTGGGCCAGTTCCATCACTCGCTGATAAATGCTTTTACCTTTCAATTCGGCGATTCCGTATTCCGTCACCACGAAGTTTACATCACCACGCGTCGTGGCTACACCGGCGCCCTCGCTGAGGCTGGGGACAATGCGTGAGACCCTGCCGCCGTCAGCCGTGGAGGGCAAGGCGATGATCGAAAACCCCCCATTCGACATCGCGCTGCCGCGTAAAAAATCAACCTGATCACCGATGCCGCTGAAGAATAAATAACCCATCGAGTCGGTGGATACCTGACCGGTAAGATCCACCTCCAAAGCCGAAGATATGGAAATGAGATTATCGTTGCGCGCGATCACCGTCGGGTCGTTCACGAAATCGGATGACCTGAAATAAAATTGGGGATTGTTGTCCACGAATTGATAAAGTTTTTCAGATCCCATGCACAGCGACGCCACCACGCGGCCGGGCAGGAGGCTCTTGCACGCATTGGTGATCACCTTCTTCTCCAAAAGCGGGACGAAGGCATCTGTGATCAGTTGGGTGTGAATCCCCAGATCCTTCTTGTTTTCAAGGGATCTCAAAACGGCATTGGGTAGATGACCGAAGCCGACCTGCAGGGTGGCCCCGTCCTCGACCAATTGGCTGATGTAGTATCCGATGCGTGCGGTGACTTCCTGATTCTTTTCCAATGGGATCGATTCGACCAGCGCTTCTTCGTGCAGCACGAAATAGTCGATCTCATCGACATGCACGATTCCGTCTCCGAAGGTTCTGGGCATCCGCGGATTCACCTGGGCGATCACCCGCTTGGCGGCGTCCATACCCGACTTGGTGATATCCACCGAAACCCCCAGGCTACAGAACCCGAAGCGATCCGGCGGACTGACCTGGATCAGCGCCACATCCAACCCGATGCGCCCTGAAGCGAACAGGCGGGGAATTTGCGACAGATAGGCCGGCACATAATCGATCTTACCCTCGAAGGCCGCCTTGCGCATGCTGGCACTGATAAAGAAAAGCTTCAATGCAAAGCGCTTCAAGAATTCGGGATCATCGACATACTCGGACAATGTCGACGAAAGCATTTGATACACCATGACATCTTGGATCTTGGGGTTGTTGACCATGGCGCGGATCAGATGCTGAGGTTCTCCACACCCGGTACCGATGAAAATGCGGCTGCCATTCTTTATTTTAGAAATGGCCTCTGCAGCGCTGACGACCTTTTCCGGACAATGGCGCTTTAGATTCATGCTGGCTCCTGCTTATCCATATCACCCAGACTTCGCGGCGGCCGAATATCAGCGCAACCTGGATGCTGGTGGAAGTTTTGTCAAGGGGTGTATTTGGCGCAACCCGGCAGCATAGTCAAGAACGCAAAACTGCTTGAAATAATTTGACACCCTGGAAGCGATGATGCTTAGGATGTCCCAGGAACCGGAGGAGCGGCCCGACCGCTGTGGCCGCATGTCCGTCGCGGCGCCCGATGACGGATTATAAAAGAGGTATCCCGATGCTCCATCGCAATCCCCTGGTTACAGTGGATCTGATTATAGAATGCAAAAGCGGCATCGTTCTCATCGAACGCCGCAACCCGCCCTTGGGTTGGGCCTTGCCGGGCGGCTTTGTCGAGTATGGCGAAAGCCTCGAAACCACCGCCGTTCGTGAGGCCTTCGAAGAAACGGGGCTGCGCGTCAGCCTGGTCGAACAGCTGCATTCGTATTCCGACCCCGTTCGTGACCCTCGCCATCACACGATCACCACGGTTTTCATCGCAACCGCCCAGGGAGAACCGGCCGGTGCCGACGATGCAGCCAGAGCGGCTGTCTTCGGGGTCGAGAATATACCATCTCCGCTGGCGTTCGACCACGCAACGATCCTGCAGCATTATGTGAAATACAAGCGGGGAGTTCCCCGAAGTTCGATTTTCGGTTATGATTAACGGCGGACGAGGACGAATCGATTCGAAAAGGAACCCGATCCAAATGAAAATCGATGCATCCGATGGGATCAACCGGCCCTTCGAACAGCTTGGTGAATTGTTCGCACGTAAGAGGATCCCCCTGTCGCCAGTCCCGAAGCCGAATGCCGGCCGGCGCAAATCCGCTCCGTCACCCCGGCAGGAAGCGCAGTCGTTTGCGGAAGCCATGGCGGATGTCCGCCCGATCTCGGACAATCGATATTGGCGGCTTCCTGAGCGCCGCATGAAATGCGAACCCGCCGGGGTGCCTGTTGAAGATTGCGACGCACTGGACGCCCTGAAATCGCTCGTTCAATCCGGTGAAGGCTTCGTGGTCTCGCAAACGAGCGAATACATGGAAGCCGCCGGACCCGGTGCCGGACCGGAAACGACCCGCCGCCTGCATCAGGGGCGCTACGCCATCCAGGATCACATCGACCTGCACGGACATACGGCCGTTTCGGCCGAGGCGGCGCTGCTCGACTTTATCCAGAAGGCCATCCGCCGCAACCTACGAGCCGTTCTCGTCATCCATGGACGTGGCCTGACTTCACTCCGCGAGCCAGTGCTCAAGTCGAAAGTTTATGAATGGCTGACCCGCGGTCCCTTGCGAAAACATGTCATCGCCTTGACCAGCGCCAGAGCGTGCGATGGCGGCGCCGGCGCCACTTACATACTGCTGCGCAGGCATTCCTTGACCAAGCGCAACCGGAGACGCTGAGAAAAAAATAAAAAACAATTGACATTTTGAATTCAGTTGCTTATTGAGTGTATTTTTCAGTGCCAAATGTCCTCGTTTGGTTTCTCCAAATGAGGATTTTTTTATTGCTAAACGCTTTACTCTTGGTCGCCGGCGTACAGAATTATACCCGCATGGACTTCCGCGGCGTCTCCCAAGGCCGCATTGCAAACGGCGGCCATGCATATGAATGCGTCATACGCAGGAAGGAAGAAGGTAGTCGATCATGAACACCGACATTCGATTTGTCCGGAATATCGGCATCAGCGCCCACATCGATTCAGGCAAGACCACCCTGACCGAGCGCATTTTGTTCTACACCCAGCGCATCCATGCCATGCACGATGTCAAGGGCAAAGATGGCGTCGGCGCCACAATGGATTCCATGGAATTGGAACGCGAACGCGGCATCACCATCGCCTCGGCCGCAACCTTCTGCCAATGGGACGGCCATGAGATCAACATTATCGATACACCCGGGCATGTGGACTTTACAATCGAGGTGGAACGTTCGCTACGCGTTCTTGACGGCGCCATACTGGTGTTATGCGCCGTCGGCGGCGTGCAGAGCCAATCGATTACGGTCGACCAGCAAATGAAGCGTTACAAGGTGCCCTGCATCGCTTTTATCAACAAATGCGATCGCAGCGGGGCCAACCCCTTCCGCGTGATCGAACAGCTTAAAACCAAGCTCGGCCATAATGCCGTTGCCATGCAGATCCCCATTGGGCTGGAAGCCGATCTTTCGGGAATCATTGACCTCGCCAGCATGAAGGCGCTCTACTTTGATGGCGCCAATGGCGAAACGATCCGGGAGGCCGAAATTCCTGCCCATCTCCAGGAGGAGGCGCTCCAAAAACGTGACGCCCTGATAGACGCCGCCAGCCTGTTTTCCGATGCACTGACCGAGGCGGTATTGGAGGAAACGCCGATCAGCGAGGCGATGCTGATAGAAGCACTGCGTGCCGGTGTTCTGCGCCGTGAGCTGACCCCGGTCTTTTTGGGCTCGGCTTACAAAAACAAGGGCGTTCAACCCCTCCTGGACGGCATAACGCGCCTTCTCCCCTGCCCTGCGGACGTGACCAATCAGGCCTTGGATCTGGATGCCGATGAAGCCCCCCTGGATCTGGTTACCGACAGCGGCCGGCCGACCGTTGCCCTGGCCTTCAAGTTGGAAGACGGCCAATACGGGCAGCTGACCTACATTCGCGTTTATCAGGGCAAACTGACCAAAGGCGATACACTGATCAACGTCCGGACGAGCAAGAAAATAAAAATCGGCCGTCTGGTGCGGATGCATGCCAGCCAGATGGAGGATATTCCTGAACTGCCGGCCGGTTTCATCGGCGCCATGTTCGGCATCGACTGTGCTTCCGGCGATACCTTCGTCGCCCCGGGCCTGAATGTCACAATGACTTCGATGTATGTGCCCGAACCGGTGATTTCGCTGGCGATCACGCCCAAAGACAACAAGTCCGAAGCCAATATGTCCAAGGCGCTGAACCGCTTCACGAAGGAAGATCCGACGTTCAAGGCCTTCGTCAACGACGAAACCGGTGAAACGATCATTTCCGGCATGGGCGAATTGCACTTGGATGTTTACATCGAACGGATGCGCCGCGAATACAAGGCCGAAGTCGCCACCGGCGCACCCCGGGTGGCGTACCGGGAGACCATCACACAGCGGGCCGATTTCAACTACACCCACAAGAAGCAAACCGGCGGCGCCGGCCAGTATGGGCGTATCGCCGGTTATATCGAACCGGTCGCGGATCAGGATTTTGTTTTCGACAATCAGGTCACCGGCGGCTCCATTCCCACCCAGTACATCCCGTCATGCGAAAAAGGCTTCCGGGCTTGTCTGGCAAAAGGCCCCCTGCTGGAGTTCCCGGTGGCTAACGTAAGGGTGGTAATCAACGACGGCGCCGCCCACAGCGTCGACTCATCGGATATGGCGTTTCAGGCCGCTGCCCGCGGGGCTTTTCGGGAGGTGTATCCAAAAGCCAGACCCATCATCCTCGAGCCGATCATGAAGGTCGTGGTTGAAACGCCCAATGAATTTCAGGGCCCGGTGATGGGCGCTCTCAATCAGCGCCGTGGTATCATCGTCGGCGCCCAGGATGAAGGAGCCATGTGCGCTGTGGAAGCTCATGTGCCGCTCGCGGAAATGTTCGGTTTCGCAACGGTTCTGCGCAGTCTCACACAGGGCAAGGCCCAGTTCACCATGGAATTTTCGGTTTACAAACAGGTACCGGCTTCGATTGCCGAAACGATCACCAAAGAGGCGCAGAAGGCGAAGGTGGCCTGACATTGCCCGCGTTCGGCCATCCCCGGCGAAACGCATCCGGCCTCCAGAGGCGGAGCCTGCGCGGCCTGCTTTCCGGAAATAACCGATGGCGATATGGCCGTTTGATCCTTCTGAAGGAAAGGAATGCTGTCATGTTGAAAAACGACCTGATCCTGCGCAATCCGCTACGGTTGTTCGCTGCGAGCGGCGAATCCATTTTGCAGCCAGGCGCCTTCGGAGCGGTTTTGGCACGCGCCGGCGCCGGCAAAACGGCCTTTATCGTGCAGATCGCCCTGGACACGATGCTGCACGAAAAAAAGGTTCTGCATATCAGTCTCAACGATCCGGTCGGCAAAGTGAGCCTGTGGTACCAGGAAGTATTCGGCCGAATGGCGCAGCAGTACCGCATTCCCAAATTCGACGAAATCTGGGACGAAATCGTCCGGCTCAGGTTTATCATGACCTTCCAGGTGGAGGGATTCACGGTGCCCAAACTGGAAGAGCGGCTTACGGATTTGACGGCCCAAAATATCTTTTTACCCGATCTGATCATTATCGATGGGCTGCCCTTCGACAGCGGCACCCAGGGCGAGCTGCAGGACCTGAAAACCCTGGCCTCCCGCCAGAACCTGCCGGTATGGTTCACGGTGACCACCCACCGCCACGAACCTCCGGCGCAGGACGGCCTGCCGCTTCAGTTTCATCCCGTGCAGGATCTCTTCGATGTCGCAGTGACCTTGCAGCCTGCCGGCGATATCATCCGCATAAAAGCCATCAAGGGCGTGAGTATCGGACAGCAGGAGACCCCGCTTGTGCTCGATCCTGCCACCATGCTGATTCAAACGCGCCCTTAGTTGCTTAAGGAGAAGCACGTAAACCATGTTTCTTCCGTAAAATCTCCTCTATCGCTGCAATCCGCTGAAGTACCGGTGGGTGGGAGTAATGTAGGAATACATAAAATGGATGCGGCCGCAGGTTGGAGAGATTGTGAACCGACAATCTCTTCAGCGCCGTTATCATAGTCTCTGCAGCAGGCGCTGTCTGCACGGCAAAACGGTCGGCGGCGTATTCGTGCCGCCTCGAGATTGCCAGCGTCAAAAGATTCAAGATTCCTGAAAGCGGAGCATAAAGCAGACTGAACAGCACCAATCCCGAATATACCGCAGGCTGACGCACTTTAAACGCCGCAAACAGCTCAGGCCGATTCAGCAGAAAAGACATGACGTAAAAAATCAAACCCGTCTGAACGACAGCGACCGCCGTCATCTTGAGAACATGCTTCTGTTTGTAATGGCCCATCTCATGGGCCAGAATCGCCACCAACTCGTCCGCGCCGTGACGTTCGATCAACGTATCGAACAGCACGATCCGTCGATGCCTTCCGAATCCCGTAAAAAAGGCATTGGATTTGGTGCTGCGCCTGGAACCGTCCATCACGAAAATATTGCTGAGACCGAAGCCTATGCGCCGGGCATAGGCGATGATGGCTTCGCGTAGTTCCCCTTGCGGCAGGGGCTTGAACCGGTTGAACAGCGGCATGATCCAGACCGGAGCGATGTAATGGATCGCCAGCATGACCGCTACAACCGTCAGCCAGCAGTAAAGGAAGGCGTAAGCGCCGGAGAACTCCAGCAAAGCCAGGATCAAGGCAACCAAAGGTACGCCAAGCATGATACCCAGCAGCACGCCCTTGATCCGGTCGAGGGCGAATGTCCGCCATGTGGTCTGATTGAATCCGAAGCGCTGCTCGATCCCGAAAGTGGCATAGAGCTCGAATGGCGTGTACAGCAGCATTTTAAGCGCGGCAAGTCCGCCGATGAAAAGAACTCCGCGAACGATGTTGGAATCGTGCATTCGACGCACAGCACTGTCCCACCACCCGAAGCCGCCCGCCCACCAAAAAACAAACAACGCAACCATTCCGCCTGTTGAGACGATCCACCCGAATCGCGTGTTGACCATCAGGTACCGCTGAGCCTTCTCGTAACGCTGCGGATCGTACCACCCGTGGAAGGTTGACGGCAGGCGGGGCTCAACCCTGCGAAGATTCAGCAGGTCCGCCGTGAGCCCGAGCAGCCAGTCGGCCAAAACAGCGCACACCACGACCATCGCGATTGCATTCATCATCGCGGGTGTTTCCGTGTGACCGCCGAGCGGTTGGTGCCGTCAATGAAGTCCGCCACAGCTTGATGCACACGCGCGGAGCCTTCGCCGAGCAGTATGCCGTGGCGCTTAAAATTGAAAATGATATAGCGCTTGTCTTCCGAACCCAGTAGGCGAAAGAGGCGCTCCGACCCTTTGGGGTCCACGACAGGGTCCTCATCGGATTGGATCACCAGGGCCGGAATCGTGATCGAGGGTAGCCGGGGTTCCAAATGGTCCATCAAACGCTCCAATTCGCGCACACCCGCGATCGGGTTGCGCTTGTAGTTGATGTCCGGGTTTTCGGGTGAATTCTCTACGAACTCCTTCTTTGCATCCTCCCAGCGCACCTTTCCCATCAGCCGGTTCCAGGTGTCCACCACCGGCGCCAGTCGCGAACTCATATACTGCAGGCGCAGCGGAGTGGAGACCGCGAATACGCCCGCCAGCCCGTTCAGCCGCGACGCCAGTTCCAGGGCTAGCGCCGCGCCGGTCGAGAATCCGCCCACGAAGACCCGGCGGCAGAGATGACGAACGATAAGATAGCCTTCTTCTACACAGCGGATCCAGTCCCGGTAAGAACAGCGCGCCAAGTCCACTGGTGAAGTGCCATGCCCCTTCAAACGCGGCACGTAGACGCAATACCCCTGCCGGCCCAGGTAATGGGCCAGGGCCGCCACTTCTGCAGGAGCAGCCATATATCCATGACAGAGAAGAACCCCGGTGTGACGGGATATCCCGCGGATCAGGTAAGGGCGTCCGATCGATTTAGGCTTGCTCTCTCCGGCGATCGTGTAACGGTTGTAATCTTCCTCGAATTCGGCCTCTGCTTTGGCCCGAAGGGCTCTGATCAGCCAGGCGCGCAGCAAGAAAGCCGGCGTCCGGCTCAGTAGACGAATCTGCTTGAGCATCGGCGTCAACGGCTCCACTTCGTTGGCCATCACGCCGACCGGATTATCGATGCGCGCCCTATGGAAATCGAACACCGATTTCAACTTCGTTCGGTCCACTTCGAGAAAGGGCGGTCTTCGTTTAACGACCCCCTTCTCGGAAGCCACGGAAATGAAGTCGGCGACTTTGCCGAAATGATCGTCGATCAAGATGTGGTTCTGACCTTCTGTGAGACTCCGGTGCAGGTGGAGAGGCAAACGGGAGGACTTTATGATCGCTTTGAAGGCACGCAGGCGCCATACATCCTCACGGACTCGGCTGCGAGGGCTGTGTTTCAGCAGGGAAGCGAAAATATGATCATGATTGACCGTGGTCATGCCGTATATGGCGCTCATGCAATTCCGGGTGATCTTCAACGCGGCCCGACGGGTGCATTTTCGACACGGCAGCGGCTCGTCAAAGTCGAAGGTTTCACGGCTGTGAAGGGCCTCCGCGTAGTGCCGGTGCCGCAGATACGGCGCAATCGCGATGGGCGTACCCAGGCGCATATCGATGTCCACACCGGACAGCAGCATCGACCCCTCGGTCATCAGTTCTTCCATCAAAAACTCGGGGAGATCGTCGTATAGCCGCCGGGCCAGTTTGTTCAGAATATTTTCCCTGGCGCGCAGGGGATAATAGGTCAGGTTGACCGGGATGATATAGGTGCCTTCAGCGGCGATCTCCTGAACCGAGTGCAGATTGAATTTGGGCAGCAGTGCCTCGGCCGTTTCGGGGCTGTGATGGGATAGCTGAAGCAATCGCCGACGATAGAATTCGGTCCGCAGGGCCAAGTAGGCCGCTCCGGTATGGGGGGGATGTTTGCCGCCGGCATATGAGACGATATAGCGTCCTTTCTCGATGATCTTCTTGCTTTTGACCATGCGCCCTTCGGGAAAAATAATCCAGGCGGCCTCGTTGGCCAGCAGGGTTTTGATGATCAGGCGGTCACGGTCCGGGTCGGAGGTGGAAACTGCGCCCACAGACTCGAGATAACGGCCGAGAGGGCCGACGAAAAATTCATTCGATGCCAGAGACCAGATCGGCATCTTGGTAAGACCGTGCAGATAATAAGGAGCCAAAAACGTTTCCAGCCGCGTAAAATGATTGATCACGAAAATCTTGGCCCCCGACGGCAGTTCCGCGGATTGATGCAGATGGACCCTGGCCTTGGAAAGATTGGACAAGGTCTTAATGGCCAGGCCGGTGGTGCGGTAGGCAAAAGCGTTCATATTCCGATGAACGGTTGACATAGATGCGATTTACAATTAAGGTGACTCCCCGAAACAATTGAATATAGCACTTTCGGAGAATGCCGTGTACTCGAAAATACTGAGCCTGCGCTTCCCTCACACCGAGGTCAAAAAACCCATTGTCTGCAATCTCGCGCTTAAATATGATCTCGTTTTCACGATTCTCAATGCCGGTATCCTGCCACGCACGGAAGGATACATGGTGCTGGAACTTTCGGGGACGCGCAAGAATTTCCGTGAAGGCGTGGCGTATCTCAAGTCCCAAGGCGTCGATGTGCAGAACGCCTCTCAGGAAGTGAATCGCGATGATGACATCTGCACTCATTGCGGAACCTGCACCGCAGTTTGCCCTACCGGCGCACTTTCCATTCAGCGCCCCGAAATGACGGTCGTTTTCGATGAAACCAAGTGCAGTGTCTGTGAGTTGTGCGTCCCGACCTGCCCTCCCAGGGCCATGAAGGTCCGTCCGAGTCGTCAAGCCTTCTTCTAATGCCCGAGGTCGTCGCCATCGCCCTGAGCGGCGGCGTTGATTCGCTGGTCTCCGCAGCGCTGCTCAAAGATCAGGGATACCTGCCGATCGGGGTCCATTTCCTGACTGGTTACGAGGCGCTTACGCCCTCGGAATCCGAAAAGGATTCCAAGATGCAGCGCGTGCTCCAGGCCGAGCGAAGATTGGCGCCGATTGCCCGGCAGCTCCATATCCCGCTGCACATCTTCGACCTGCAATCCGATTTTCAGCGCCATGTCGTGGATTACTTCATCTCCGAATACCGCAACGGCAAGACCCCCAATCCGTGTCTGGTCTGCAATCCGAAAATAAAATTCGATCTGCTCCTTCAGGGCGCACAATCCTTGGGTGCCACTTCCATAGCAACAGGTCATTATGCACGCATACTGTCCGACGCCGGCGCAAGCCGCCGGTTGCTGTGCGGAGTGGACGGTTTAAAGGATCAATCTTATTTTCTGGCTCGCTTGACGCCGCAGCAACTCAAACATGCCGTGCTGCCCCTGGGCGGCATGACCAAGTCGCAGGTGCGCAGGATCGCCGCAGCCAAAGGACTTCACCCGGCGGTGGAACGTGAAAGTCAGGATGTTTGCTTCATTGCGTCCTCCGGCTATGGGGCGTTTCTTTCCGGGCAGCCCGGTTTCGAGCCAAGGCCCGGCCCGATCGAAACCGTTGCCGGAGAAGTCATCGGCTGCCACAACGGAATCCACCTCTTCACGATCGGCCAGCGCAAAGGTATCAATTGCCCGGCGCCGGCTCCTTATTATGTCGTCCGCATCGTGCCGGAGCGCAACTGCATCGTTGTGGGTTTTAAGAAAGACCTGTTTTCCGCCGATTGCCGGGTGGCGCAGATCAACTGGATTGTGTCTCCCCCGCGGGAAGCAATTCACGTGATGGTCAAAGTCCGCTACCGCCATGCAGCCGTGCCGGCAACGCTTATTCCGACCGACGCGATGTGCGCCAGAATCATGTTCGACAGCCCTCTTTCGGCCGTGACACCCGGACAGGGCGCCGTTTTTTACGCGGGGGAAGAAGTACTAGGGGGAGGCTGGATTCAGTGAAGCATTTCGTGATCCGTACCCTGGGCTGCAAAGTGAACCAGTGCGAGTCGGCGGCCTTGGGGCATGGGCTGGAAATAAATGGTTACCACCCTGCTTCTGATACCGGCGAAGCCGATGTGGTCATCATCAATACCTGTACGGTGACCGGTCGGGCGGCCATGCAGTCGCGCCAGGCTGTCCGGCAGGCAATCCGCAAGCACCCGCAGGCTACGATCGTGGTAACCGGCTGCTATGCGCAAACCGCTCTGGACGAGCTTCGCGCAATTTCCGGAGTTGACTTGATCGTCGGCCATGCGGACAAGAGCGCAATTCCCGACCTGCTGCTGCAAAACCGTTCTCGGGACGGCGCGCGCGTCATCCATGATGATATCCGAACCGCCCGGGCGTTCGCCTCCCTGCCCTGGGCTGCGCCCGAGGGACGCACGCGGACCTTTCTCAAGATTCAGGACGGCTGCAACGGCATGTGCACCTATTGCATCGTTCCATATGCACGCGGCCGCAGCCGCAGTATGGCCGCGGGCGAAGTCATGCAGCACCTTGAGCGATTGCATCTCAACGGTTACCGGGAGGTCGTACTGACCGGCATCCATCTGGGAGCCTATGGTGCCGATCTCACGCCGCCATCGACCTTGGCTGATCTAATCGGCCGAATCGCGGACGAATCTGCGGTTCGGCGCATCCGGCTCAGTTCGATCGAACCTACCGAAGTGGATGACCGGATCATCCGGCGTATGGAAGCCGGATCATTATGCCCTCACTGGCACATTCCCCTGCAAAGCGGCGATGATGGTATCTTGAGTCGCATGGGACGTCCTTATTCGTGCGACGATTACGCCCGAATCATTCGATCCATTCACGCCCGGCTTCCCCGAGCGGCGATCGGCGCCGATGTCCTGGTGGGCTTCCCCGGCGAAAACGATGCCGCTTTCGAACAGACTCTAGAGTTGATCGACCAGCTCCCTTTGAGCTATCTGCATGTCTTCCCTTTTTCTCCGCGAAAGGGAACTCCGGCCGCCGGCTTCGGGGATAAGCCGCGCGAAGGCATCGTCAAAATACGCTGTGACCGTTTGCGCCGACTCGGCGAAGAAAAAAAATCACACTTCTATCACGCACAAGTAGGCCGGCCAGTTAAAGTTTTGATCGAATGTGCAACCGATGCCCAGACGAAAATGGCCAAGGGGCTCAGCGACAACTATATCCCCATACTGCTGCAGGACCAAGGTCTTCTGCCCAACATGATTGTGGATGCGCGCATTGAAAAGGTCACGCCGGACGGACGGGTTATCGCGTGCAGGTTTGAACGAGACGCTTTGGAGGAATGAGAATGATCAGCGAAAAAATGCTTGAACTGCATGAATTCGACGGGGCCGGCTACCGGCCCCTGGTCGATTTCGGGCGATGGCGCGTTGCAGTACTGAACTTCAGCTCTGAACTGCGTCCTGAAAACATCAGATCGCTCCAGCGGCATAATCTGACGGACGAGGTTTTTGTACTGCTGCACGGCCGTTGTCTTCTATTCGTGGGCGAAGGCACCGAAAAGGTAACGGCGATCCATGGCGAAATAATGCGCCCCGGGGTCGTCTATAATGTAAAACAAGCCGTCTGGCATTCCCATACGCTGAGCGAAGACGCCAAGGTTCTCGTTGTCGAAAACCGCGATACGACTTACGACAACTCGCCTTTTTCTGACTTGTCCGCGGAACAGCGCAAAGAGATTATCCGATTTGGCCGGGATTTGGGTTTCTGATCCCCCGTCAAACTGCTAATTGCCGCCCGAAAGCTTTATTTTCTTGGCCGTTTCGGCAGTCAGTGGCTGACCGTCGGGTTGGATGCCGTTGGCCTGCAGCGCAAAAGAGACAATGGCCAGATACTGCTCGTCCTGCAGCATACCGGGATGACCGGGTGGCATTTTAGACTTGGCGAATTCATACACCTGAGCGGCGTTTTCCATCCCCGGCAGGGCACCTGGTCCGGCCAAGGCCGGCACTTCCTTTCCCCCAATCTTTCCAAACTGCTGCGGCACCTTGCCGCCCCTGGCGTCCGGCCCATGACAAACCGAACAATATTGCCCGTAAAGGTTCTTGCCTTGTTCGGCCTGTTCGGCTGTAAAGGCGACAGCGGTTACTGCCAAGAGCGTCACGACCAGAATACCGACGATGGCGGCTGTAATATTGTGCTTCATGGAGCCCTCCCTTGGATAGTGTATTCAGGCACCGGGCGGACGCCGGGCCACAGCGGTTCATACGCCGGATAAAAGACCTAATGAATGGGGTGTAGACTCTATTTTCGTACCGGCAGTGAGGTGCAGGACTTACCGTCACGGCATCTCCCGCAACAATCAGTATACCCGACTGACGCCCGCTCCAGCGCCATCATCATCTCGGCAACTGGCGTTTGCCACATGCCTGCCAACTTCTGGCGGAAAAGCCGCATCGTCGGATACCAGGGGGAGTCGGTGCGTTGTTTCATCCAACGCCAGTCCGGGTCGGCATGCAGCAACGTCCACACCGGCACGCCCATTGCGCCGGCGAGATGGGCCGGCATGCTGTCAACCGAGATAATCAGATCGAGAGCGCGCATCAACCGCGCGGTTTGCATAATCGTCGGGGCGCTTAACGGTCGGCCGAAAATTTCCCCTTCGACCGATTCTTCCGGACCGCATTGAAGATTGAAAAAATCGACATGGTCGCGCAAACGCTGCAAAGGCAGCAGTGTTTGCAAAGGGATCGACCTGCGCGGATCCCAAGTCCCTGCCTTCCAGACCATTCCGACCGCCAACTTCGCTCTTTCAGCCATCGGAAGCGGGGCAACCTGCAAATATGGAATATGGGCCGGAATGGTTTCCAGAGTGGTTCGAAAAATGAACGGCAGTTCCATTACTTCCAGGTCAACCTCGAATTCGACTTGCGGACGGTCGTCCGTCAAAGGGATAAATCGGTCGATGCCCGGCATTGTCTCCAGTATCGGGATGAGTTCCGGCTGCGCCCAGACCACGATCGAAGCGGCGATTTCCTTGAGCAAAGGCACATAGCGGATGAATTGGATCGTATCGCCAAGGCCATGATAGCAGCGGATCAGCACCCTTCGATGGCGCAGATCGCCCCCCTGCCAGACACGCTGCTGATGACGCGGAAGATGCCATTCGGAGGATTCATCTCTTCTCGAGAGCAAAGCTTCGCTGATCTTCCAGGCGGCTTCGAATTCACCCTGCCGCATATAGTCCATCCAAGATTTCATTCTCTTCTCTGTTGTTCATAAGCATTTCTGAATATGGTTCCGGTCGATCTCAGCTTCCAGCGCGCTATTGCGGAATAGGGGGCGGACGGTTCTCGAATACGCGAAAATCCGTATTGGAGAAGGTGAGTCTGGCTTTATTATCGAGAAAGAAAGCGCAAAGCGACTGCAATGAAACAAAAAGGAAAATTCCAGATCCTGGATGTTGAAAAAGTGATCATGGCCAAGAGAAGCGGCCTGCTGTTTCTGGTCGATAGATTGGGGTGGGTGCTCACCCATCCTTACTTTTTTTGTTTACTTGCCGCTCTGCTCGCCGGCTGGATTGTTTTTAATCTGCCCCTTTTCGCTGAATATAAACCCATAGACCCCGATCCGTTTGCATTTCTGGCGACGGTGGCTTCGGTTGAAGCGCCTTTCCTGAGTCTTCTGATCATCATTTACCAGCGCCGCAACAGCCGAACCAGTGATTTGAGAGCGGAAACCCATTTGAAGATCACACTCTATGTCGAACGTGAGGCCAGCATGGCGCTGCGCATGATCGACGAAATCCAGCGTAATCTTAAGATCGCCTCTGCTGAGTCGGATGGGATGAAAGAAGAACTTAAATCCGAACTCCAACCCCGGTGAGTTGCTGGAGCGTGTTCAACACGATTTAATCAGGTTCGACCAGGGTGATCCGGCGAAATCCATGTAAAAAGCAGCTTTAAGGAGGTATGAATGTTACCTGCATCCGCCACACGTGTTCCCGCGCACACCGCCGAACACTTAAATGAACGCATCCAGCGGCAGACTGAGGCAAGTATCGCCTATTATGCCGCCATCGCGCCCGAGGCGATCGACAAAAGGCTGGAAGAACTCGACCGCGAATGGGATATTGAACGTACATTGGAAGCCAATGCGGCCGCCCTGTCGCTATTCGGCTTGATTATGGGAGCTTCGGTCAACCGCAGATGGTTTGCCTTTCCGGCGGTCATCACCGGGTTTCTGCTGCAGCACGCGCTGCAAGGCTGGTGTCCGCCGGTCCCGGTTTTCCGGCGCCTCGGGTATCGGACACGTTTCGAAATCGATCGAGAGCGCTATGCACTTAAATACCTGAGGGGTGATTTCGATGGGCTGCGTATGACCACCCAGCCGGAGAACAGGCAGGAAATCAAAAGGATCTATGAGGCCGTAAGCAGATAGATGATCGCGCTGGCGAAAAGGTCAATCGGCGATCTCGCGACAGGCTGCCGCCCCATTGATCAAATCGGATCCACCGCCTTGAACGGTGCTGGACGGATGTTCCTTCCGGCCCGCCTTGATACTGCTTCTCGCGATCTGGTTTTCGATCCAGAGACAGGGGAAGATCACTAGGTCGTAGAATGTAACCATCGATTTCAAGCTATAATAAACCAAATGCCCGATCATCCTGAACCCGAAGGCAGTCACGCGCAATGACCAAGTGAACATCTTACCAAGCAGTGTCCGTCCGGAAGATATGAATGTTTCGAAGGGGATAGCCACGAAAATCAGTAAAAACGGGAGAATAAACCCCATGGCCATCTGCCCGATGATGGGAATCCAGCTGATCTCGTTAGTAGGTTCGCCTCCGGCCAGGGACTGGTGCAAGGCCTCCATGTTCGCCGCGATCTGATGCTGTCTATACGCAAGTGTGGACTCAAAGCCGGCAAGAATTAACAGAAGGCCTAAAAGGCATAATAATGCTGCCTTGCGTTTGTGCTCCTCCATGCTCCCGATGATCGAAAAAAACCGCGTTGCACGAAGTGCATCCATGAGAAAAACGCCGAGAACGATTTCTACACACACGATGAACGCGCCTGCCACCTCGTGACTCTTTAAACCCCCTATGTAGCTTGCTCCCCCGATCATTTCGGAAATCGGTAGTACGATCAGATTGAAGTTGATGACGGCCCCTACCGCGGCGATTGCCAGGACCACGGCGGATACGAAGAATTGAGTTGTGGCAGATGAAGAAAGCTGCCTCGCGGCGATGTCGCTGTGGTTCCGCGTTTTTTCGTATATATCCATATATCGATCGATTTTTTTCGATCTTTGAGTCAACTGGCCGAAACCTTTTTCGATTGAACAGAGAATTTTCCGTAGCATCCGCCAGGTCGGTTGCATTTGGGAAAGAATTTTATGACGTTCGGCGACATCCCGTCGATGGCATTCGGCGGCTGTTTTATGCTGTTCATTCAAGGTTTGGTGAATTTCCTCCAACATGTTGACCACCATACGGTCACCGTTGGGTTTGATATTCGCAATCGCTTCGATGACCCTCACCCAGTCCGATAATTCTTGGGGGATTTCCCCGCATCTGGAATAGTCTTCTTCGAGTTTCTGGAGATGTTCATTGAGTTTACGCTGGATTAGGGGGAAACCTTCCAATTCTTTCTGGAGCTCGGAGCCGATACGCTCAAACTCCCGTTCGACTTTGCGTTCGGCCGCTTCCAGCCCTGCAGACAGCAGAACGGCCCGGTTTCGCTCTTCAATTCTTCTTTCTGCCAATTTTATGGATGAGGCTATCAAACGCATGCCATTGTAAAACATCCTGCTGAGCGAGGCCACCGTTCGATGGAACGGCTTGCGTGCTAAATACATAGCCGTCAGCACCAATACAATCCAAACCAGCACCGAGAGAAACGGTATGGGCGTAATCGCCAGAAGAATATTAGGGTTTTCCATCAGACACCTCCCGGTGAATGAACCGGCCGAATCGGCGTGCGCCGATGCCGCAAAAAAGCACCATATGGTATGACTCCCAGGTGCTTGAGAAGGATATCCACGGCAGCTCGGCCATCATGGCAATTCGCTTTAGACCCGTAGCTTTGCGTCGCTGTCTTCGACAGCTTTGCCTTTCAACAAGGAATCGCGAAACAATTTTCGCAAATCTTATGCCGGCTTCGAAGCTTATGTCAAGCAAACGGCCGTACAATTGCCCGTGGATCGATTCTGTAATCCTTAGGTGCACAGCAATCTCGCCGGGTTTATCAATTATCCACTCGATTTCGCATCCGGTGCTGAGCTTCCAGGCTCATTGATCGCCAAGGCGTGTTTGCCCTCCAACCGTACGTCGTAAAATACGTAGGACTGTGCCATTTCCCGAAGATTCTGAATTGATTCGTAGATTTGCCGATAAGATAAAGCCTTAGGTGCCGCGTTCCCGCCGGGACCTGTGTTGCCGTGGACTTCCATTTTCTCAAGCAAAGCGATGCACTGTCCGCTCTGCTTCCATATAAACAGAAGCAGTTCTTGCAGATTGGCAGCCAATTCGTTCAACCCCATGCCGATTTTGCCAAATTCATCGGCAGATTCTATGGCTACGGTCACATTGAGCTTGCCTGCCGCCAGGTGTGATACAGCGCGATCGATCATGGCGACCGACTGGTTCAGTCGGCTCCAGGCAATACGTAGCCACAAGAGGCCTGTAAGCGCGATGACCGACAATCCGCCCAAAAGCAGAAGCGTCACCCGCACCTTGAGAGTGGCCCAGCGGTCGGTTAGATCGGCGGATCCGACGCTTTCGGGTCGGCTCATTATCGAAGAAAGTGTGTTCACTTCAAAGTAGATCAACAGAAAAATTGCCGCGGTGATAAGACCCACCAATAGCAGAAATATCCACAACCACTTGCGTATATTAGAAAAGCTGGTTGCTTTCATGAATGGCTGATCTTCCGACAGCGGCAATATGATGGCAAGGTATCGTTTACTTCAATTTCAAGTCGCGAATCGTTCTCACTTCCTCATCCACCAGCAAACGATCGAGTTCGAGCACCATGAGCAATCCTTTCTCCGTGTCGCAAACACCACGCATGTATTGGTTCCGTAGTCCGGACAAAATAAGTTCCGGTGCAGGCATGATCATATCGGTATTGATTTTTAGAATGCGGGTAACCGCATCGACGATGAAACCGATTAGTGTTTCCTGCACTTGCGTTACCAACACCCAATGCCTGCTTTTATCTCTTCGAGAAGCATTCTTTCCGATATATGCGGCAAGATCAATGACTGGTATGGCTGCTCCACGAACCCGGGTGATTCCCTCGATGAAATCCGGCCCGCGCTTCAACGGTTCCACGGGCGGTTGTCTCAGAATTTCGCGCACGCTGAGAATGTCCGTCCCAAACAGTTCCGCGCCGACACTGAAACCCACCAACTGGATGATATTATCATTGGGGGTACTTCGGGCCATAGTGCTGTTGGATCGCACGCCGTCTCCTTCAATTTCGAACGGTTTGAATCACTCTTGCCCGACCCGACTTCATCAAAAGGAACGATCCATGCGGGATCCCTGTCGGCCCGCCCTCTCCAGCTTATTTTTCTTCTTCAGGGAATACTGCTTCAGTGAGTTCGGCAATTTGATCTTTACGGACTTTAAACTGCGCCACCTGCCGTGTGAGGTTGGCTGCAAGCCGCTGCATTTCAAGGGTGATGCCCACGACCTCGCCTGCGCCGGTTGCCGTTTGTTTGGCATGTTGCACAGACTGGGCGGTAACCTCTCTCAATGTTTTGGAACGGCCGGCCTGCAGTTCGGTCCTTTTCTTCATTTCATCGGAGCGCTGCAGCACACCGCGCATTTCTTCACCGACGGATGCTGCCTTGCCCGTTGCCTCACCGACCTGCATGGCGATCGTATTTGCCTTTTCCACCAATGACGTGAGGGCTTTTTGGGCGGCCTCGCGCCGCGGCCCCTGCTGGCCGGCCATGGTGACGATCTCTTCGGCCAGTTTGTTCAACTCAGTGACCAGGTTATTGACTTCGTTGGTGCTTTCAGACAGCAGGTCCGATGCCCTTGCAATCTCCTCGATGGCGCGCATATTGACTTCACCGCCTTCGCTGATCTTGCGCAGGGCATCCTGGGAACGGTCGGTTAATCGGGTTCCTTCTTCGACCTTGTTGGTAGAATCTTTGATCAACTGGGTGATTTCCTTGGCGGCTTCCGAGGAGCGCTGAGCCAGTTTACCGACTTCATCGGCGACCACCGCGAACCCGCGGCCGTGCACTCCGGCGCGCGCCGCTTCGATAGCCGCATTCAAGGCCAGCAAGTTGGTTTGTTCGGCAATATCGGTGATGACACCGGTAATATCGGCGATTTGTTCGGAGGATTCACGGATCGCCTGCATACCTTGGACGGTTGCATCAATCGTGGACCGGCCTTCCTGGGCGGCGTTCAACACCATGCGGCCGTGTTCGGTCGCCCGGTCCGCAGCGCGCGTCATCTCATCCACCGACTTGGCGATCAAGCGCATCGATTCGGTCACCTGACCGACCTGCTGTCCCTGGCGTTGCGCAGTGGCACTTACTTTACCGGCCGTTTCACCCATCGAGGCCACACGTTCCGTGGCGATGCTGGCCTCCTGGATCTGTTCGCCGGAAGCCTCGTTGATGTCCTTCATGGTGACGATCAACGCTTCCATGCTCGTATACGAATTCGATGCCGCCTGGGCTTGTTCGGTCGAAGAATTCTGAACCTCACCGGCCGTTTCACCCATCTGAGCCACTGTGTCCTGGATAACGCTGATCTGCTTTTCTTCATTTTCGGCGCGTTGCCGGTTGGCTGCAGCGCGGCGTGCCACTTCACTGGCCTGGGCATTCACGTGGCCCGAGGCATCCTCGACCAACATGAATGCCTGTCGCAGCGCCGTGAGCATGTTGTTGAACTCTCTGGCCATGATACCGACTTCATCATGGCTGTGTACCGGCACCTGCTGGGTCAGATCCTTGGTCTTGGTAACCGAGGTGACCGCTTTGGTGATGTCCAGGATCGGGCCCGATATGGCGTTGGAGACCAGTATCCAGATCAGAACGGCTACAACCGCCGAGACCACAACGACCGCCAGGAGTTGATAGGTGGCTCTCTGGCCGGCGCGTTCGATTTTCAAAGCACCCTCTTGAAATTCATCCGCGTACGAACTGGCGCCGATGACCCAGTCCCATGGTTCGAAGTATACCGTTCGGGCCACTTTGGCGCGAGGAGCAGGGTCCCCCGGGTTCAGCCACATATACCAGTGTTCGGCAAACTTTCCGGGTTTGAGGACGACCGACTTGTCAACCATTTCCTTGATGAACAAATTGCCGTCGCTGTCCAGAGACTTGGAAATGTCTTCACCGTCACGTTTGCCGAATTGCGAAATTACATAATTGCCTTTGCCATCGAGCACATAAACATAACCGGTGGTCCCCACTTTAATATCGTAAATCGCCTGGCGGAGTGCTCGGGCGCTTTCCTGGGGAATGCCCACGTACAACATGCCGCGGACGTTCTTTTCCGAGTCGAAGATGGGCTCGTACATCGTGAGATACCATCGATTGACGACGAACGCGCGGCCGATATAGCTCTCTCCTTTTAATACGGCGTTGGCCACAGGATTGGGTTTGCCATCCGGATTGATGGCAGGAATATAGGTGCCAATTGCGCGGGTGCCGTCGTTCTTGGCCACACTGGTAGCGACCCGCAACATATCCCCTTCTGCATTCATGCGCTGGAAAAGAGTACAGGTGGCATCATTCGACATGATCTTGACGACATCGACGACGGGAACTTCGACGTCGAACCGCGTGGTCTGGCCAAGCCACCTCCCGCCGACCTGCATCCTGGGCAGTTCTATCGGTATGCTTTTCTGCGAAAACTGATTGAAAGCCTCCCAGCCGACGGTCTCCTTGGCAAAAGAGACGCCCCCCAGCGCGTTCAATTCTTTTCTCGAGATATTGAGAAAGCCGTTCAAGTCTTTCATCAATAGTTCGTTCTGGGCCTCACACATTCTGTAAACGCCCATGGCAGTGTGGTCCAGGTCGGATTTGGCCAGCAGGAGGCTCTCCTCACCTGCCGTTTTCACGACCTGCTTGCCCATATAGACCTGGATCACACCCAAAATCAGCAGTGGGACGAGTGTAAGCAGCAGTCCAAAAAGAAGCAGCTTCGGTCTCAGTTTAAGGTTCCCGAAAAACATTTCCCGCCTCCTAAGCAAGTTTAAAGAAGTATTTCCAGCGAAAGCTCGGCAATTTATAAAACCAGGCCGTTTTCCCCTCGCGGTTCAAGGGATCACGCTGCCATTTTGCGCTTCCTCCTTCTCTATCGGCCAAATCAGAAATCACTTAAGGCATTGCATCCGGCTTAATCCAATTAAGTCCCAAACCGTTGTCTGACAGGCGCAACACATGCTCCCACCGGGATATATCTGCCCGCCGATGCGCTCCGGAGATTAAAACAGGCTGCAAACTGCAATAGGTCATAAGATACTTGAAGTATCGCTAAAACAGGCCGGAACCAGAAAGCCTTCAGCCTGCCGGTCTCGTGACAGCGATCTGGATAGGGTCATCCTGAATACCGTTGACCGGGTCGGGAGGGAAAATACGGCGGGCGCGTCACTGCCCGGAAGAAATCGACAGTTCGCCGCGAAGGTCGGATTGCATCTGCGCTTTTATTTCGGATACGGGCAATCTTCGGCTGAGCAGATAGAACATTTTGGCCAGAGCGGCTTCGGCGGTCATGTCATGGCCGCTGATCACCCCGGCACGGGCCAGGGCTGTGCCGGTTGCATATTCGCTCATCCGCACCCGCCCCTGCAGACACTGCGTGCAGTTGACGATCACGACGCCTCGCGCGTCGGCTTCGGTCAGAACCGACAACAGCGCGCTGTCGTTGTCCGGGGCATTGCCGACGCCATAAGTCTCCAGCACGAGTCCATTGATCGGCGGCGCGAGAATATTGCGCACGACCTCGGCCGATATGCCGGGGAACAGCCTCAGGGACGCCACTCTGGATTCCCGAAACGCTTTGACCGAGACCTGCATCTTCTGCTCTGGGGCGGGCAGAACCAGATCCCAACGGATATCGATGCCGATCCCGGCAATTCCCAGGGGAGGAAATTTGGGGGAGTCGAAGGCATCGAACCCATCCGCGTTGACTTTGACGCTGCGATTGCCCCGCAGCAAGCGGTTGCCGAAAAAAAGACACACCTCGGGCAACGGATAGTTGGCGGCGATCAGCATGGCTGTAATCAGATTTTCACGGGCATCGTTGCGCAATTCACATAAAGGGATCTGGGCTCCGGTCAGGATTACCGGCTTGGAGAGCCCCTGGAGCATGAAAGGGAGCGCGGACGCGGTATAAGCCATGGTATCCGTACCATGCAGCACCACAAAACCGTCAAAAACGTCGTAATGCGCGGCGATATCCCGGGCGATATGCACCCACCATCTCGGAGAGATGTTGGAGGAATCGATCAGAGGATCGTACTCATGGATTTCATAGCTCGGAATCGCGGGGTGACGCATGGCGGCCATGTCCGCCAGTTGGCGGGCAAGGAATCCGGGAACAGGCCGGTACCCATCGGCTGTCCTGCGCATCCCGATGGTTCCGCCGGTATAGGCGATGTAGATCCTTTTGGGCATGGCGGGTCCGCCCCAAAACGCACGATCATGATTTTTTGCTGAAATGCGTCCGGATGATCTCTTCCTGATAACGGCTCAGCTTGGTATTGAACCGCACCCCGATGCCGTTGCGGTCTGTGCGTGCGATTTCTCCCGTTATCTTGAAATGATTGGCGGACCCCGGCATGGTGAACGTCAGGGAGATCGATTCGCCGATCTTGAATGGCTCCCTGGTCTCGATGAAGAGCCCGCTGATGCTCAGATCATGGATGAAATCACGGTAGGCGCGCTTCTGAGTAGAATAATCGACCGCGATCAAACAGGGAATACGGGGGTCGCCCCGTTGTTCGTTTTGTTGCCATTCGATCAGCAGGTCCAGCAACAATTGTTTCTTCTCCTCGGAGAGATTTTGCACCAGGCCCTGGATGCGCTCGTTCAATCCGGCCCCGATCGGGCCATTCGAATAGATTTTCATGCCGATTTCCCTTGTTCAATGTTGCCTGCCTTGCCGCGGATCAAACTGGAATGATATCCTTGACATTAGTTGAGAATTCCCCGGATGTCAATTTGGACAGGATCAACGAAAATCGGCCCGACATGGGCTGAACGGGGTCCGGAGACTTTGCGGATATCTTGAAATTTCGAGTTTCGTTCGATGGCACACCGCTCCGGGGAAAAGTCACGCGTCGATGTCGAGGCCGTCCCGCGGACAAAAATAATTGAAGAAACGGCCGATGCGCAGTAATCAGCGCTGTGGCAACCGATCGAAAAAGGATTTCGTCCAATGGAAAATGGGGCAAGTTTGGTCTTGATGGTGGTGTTCGGAATTGTCGTGGGAATCGGTGCAGCTTTTACGGGCTTGGGCGGAGGTTTCCTTTTGGTGCCGCTGCTGCTTTTTCTCGGTTATACGGCCCAAAAGTCGGTCGGCACTTCTTTCCTGGCGATCCTGGTGATCAGTATTTCGGCACTGGTGGCGCATAACAAACTGGCTAACGTGGATTATCGAGCGGGTTTGCTGTTGGGCTTGGGGGGCATTGCCGGAGCGCAAATCGGTGCCCGGTTGGTGGAGCATGTTTCCACCGCCAATTTTAAAAAAATTTTTGCAGTGGTTCTGTTGGCGCTTGCCATTTATCTTTTTTTCAGGAAAGCCTGACGCCAGACCAGCACGGGGCACCCACGCGGCTTTATCAGCGCCCGATCTGGCCGTCCAGAAACTGGCGCAGCCGATCGCGCTCCGCCCGTGCGCGCCGCAACGATTCTTCGATCTCCGCTTTATACGCCTCCCGGGCAGTCTCCAACGCCTTCTCGAGGCGGTCGACCGTCTGCTGTGCACGATAGAGATCGCGGGCCAACAACTTAATAGACATCGAGATCACTTCCTGAACGCATACGCGATTATATTTTGCGGATTCGATCGAGTTCTTGTTCCAAGGGGCGCGCATCTTCTTCCCTGCCGAATTCGCGCAGGTGCTTCTTGAATGTTTCCAGATCGTTCTCGATCCGCGGGAGCCACTCCTCTTTGAGTTTCTCCCGGGTCTGCGCTTCCGCGCGTGCGATTTCAGCCGCCACATCGGACAGGTTTTTTATCAACCGGCGATATGCTTCGCTTTCGGGAATCTGCCGGATTTCGCGTGCCAGACGATCGGCCTGCTCCCTGATATAGCGCAGCCCGGCTTCCAGATCTTTCTCCAGCAGCGGGTTTAAAAAGCCCTCTCTTGAGGTGCCGTTTACGACGGCACCTTCCGGCAGGCGCTTTCCGCCCGGCTGCGTCAGGGCGATTTAATGGCTTTGCGACCTGGTTTTCCGGGATCGTCGATGATTTGAAACCGCGAGTATTCTGTCAGGGCATTGGCGAACCCCTTGTCTACCTGCAAACGAACCAGATAGGTCCGATCGTTTCCGTACTCGACGGCTTCGATTCTGCCCGCAGGATTGCTTTCGAAGAGCACGCGATCGCCGCGCTGCAATCCGTCCACCGTTTGGAAAGAGACGCCGATCGCGACGTTATCCGAACGACAGGCCGCCAGCAATAATAACAATCCGATGAATCCTGCGAGTCGCATACCCCTCATTGGTCTGAACGCAATTTTAAAGTTCTAAGCATCTCGAACGGGCCACCCCGTGCCGTCACACGGCATCGGCATGGCTCACGGTTCAGCTCCGCACCGCAGTGCGGGCACAATCCCTTGCAATCTTCACGGCACAACGGCTTGATCGGCAAGGCCAGGATAATCTGCTCTTGAAGGGCATCCCGCAAGTCGATTTCTTCCCCCTCGAAAAAGGAAAGCCCGATCTGGTCGGCGTCCAACTCGACATCCGAGCGGCGTTCGATGCGTTCATTCCTGGCTTGCGGACGTGCATAGCGCAGTGTAAATGGTTGCTCGATACGGCTTTGAAAAGATTCGAGGCAACGGCTGCAGCCGAGAACGAATACGGCCCTCAAGCGCCCATCGACCCGAATCATATCCCTTTCGCGCCGGACGCTCAATTCGAACCGCAGGGGGGCCTGGAACGCGACCTCGCCGGATTGGATCATTTCTTTCAAGCTGCTGAATATCCGGGCATCTTGCTCATAAACCCGGGTCATTCCCTCATCGGGAATCTGTGCGAGGACGATTTTGAACATGCTTTTCGCCTTCCAAGATCACGATTCTTTTGATATCTGGAATGTAAAAGTGATTGTCGCGAATTGCAACCCAATCCAGTCACACGTGCGCAGCGCGATACGCTTTGGCCCGTCAGCAAACGGACGACCCCCAACATTTTTTTGACGAGCGATTCGGCTCGCGAAAGGCCCCGCTCACAGACGGCGCGGATCATAACAGTCGACCCACTGGTATAAAATTTGCCTTACTGTTCACGTCTTCAATTCAACCGTTCAAAGGGGAATCCATGTTCAAAGTGAAAGGTTTTATCTGCGGCACGGCCTTTATCTGTCTTTTATTGTCATGCTGGCACGCGAGTCTTTCAGCCGACGAATCACCTTTTCCACAATTCGAATGTGTGACACCCAACGTCAACTTCTGGATCGACATCTATGGAAGGTATACCAGTTCCCAAGCCGTGGTCCATGACAGCACCGATCTGAACATCATCTACGATGTCATCGACATAAGACCCTATGAGGCACCCGGTTCGCGCGAGATCAACCGTGAGATCATGGATCGGGTCAGGACTAAATATTCCGCGGTTCTGAGGCGGCTGGCGGACGGGGGTCCCGCTCCGGATGAGGCCGAAGCCAGTCGGGTGGCCGCACTGTTCGGTGAATCCGCAGACGGGCCGGCATTTCGCCGCGCAGCGGGCAACATCCGCTGCCAGATCGGGCAGAAGGACCGCTTTCTGGCCGGACTGATCCGTTCGGGCGCCTACATGGATCAAATCATCGAGATTTTCCGTTCCTATCATCTTCCGGAAGATCTTGCCTATCTTCCGCATGTGGAATCATCCTTCAATGTCAGGGCTTACAGCAAATTCGGGGCTGCAGGATTATGGCAGTTCATGCGTTCCACCGGACAGCGCTTCATGGAAATCGGCTATGTCCTGGATGAACGGCGCGATCCGATTCGGGCAACGCACGCGGCGGCCAGGCTCTTAAAAGAAAACTATTCGAAGCTGGAGGACTGGCCCATGGCGCTGACCGCCTATAATCATGGGGCGGCGGGAATGGAAAAAGCAAAGCAACTCCACGGGTCATATCCTGAAATTTTTAAAAAGCATCACAGCCGCCTTTTCAAATTCGCATCGCGCAACTTCTACTCCGAATTTCTTGCGGCGCGGCACGTGGCCCGCAACTACCGTGATTACTTCGGTGATGTTGCTTTCGACAGGCCCCGTGCGATCCAGACCGTCGTGCTCGAAGGCTTTTGTTCTTTTGAAAAGCTGCGTGATCACTTTGCCCTTGATACCGACGAGCTCATGGAATTGAATCCTGCACTGCGGCCGCCGGTCTTCAGCGGGCAGAAGCTGATTCCCAGAGGCTATGCCCTTAACCTGCCCCGGTACGCGGATGACAGCCAGACGCCTTTGATTGCCGTCGTTCCAGCGGCGCTCTATCAAAACACCCAGATGCCCAGCCGTTTCTACACGGTACAGGCCGGCGATACGGCGGGACGAATCGCCAGAAGGCACGGGATCACCCTTCCCGCACTGTTGACGGCGAACAACATGACGCAACGAACCGTCCTGCATCCCCGCCAGACATTGCGCATCCCGGGCGCCGGTGAAATCCTGCTGGCCTCAAAGGCTGACGGTACGACAGAGAAAAGGTCTCCGAAGAGTGCGGCTGCCGAAGCGTCGGTCGTTCAGCCCGTCATGGCAGGAGATACCGAAGCCCGTGCCGTGATCGCAGCCGCTGCTGAAGCAACAGTCGCCGATGCAGCCGCCGTAGTTCCCGAAGCGGATTTACCTATAACGCAGATACCGCCGAGCGAGGCGGTGTCTGAAAAGCCCTCTCTGCCGCCGGTCATTGAAACGGCCGAACTCGAAAAACCGGCCGCAATCGAAACATCCGCTGCAGTCGAGGAACAGCCCGCGGTCGAGAAACCGCCCGCGGCCGAAACGACTGGGCAGAACGGATCTCAAACAGAGGACGAGCTCTATCCTCAGCCCATGCTGGCGGCGGTCATTCCGATACCGAGCGACGCTCCTTCGACGGTTGAAAACATTCTGACGGCAGGGGAAACCCAACCCAATTTCGAAATCGTCGCGGCCGATATGAAGGTTGAGGAAATCGGGAAACAGAACGGTCTCCCCGTCGGCCAGATTCAACTGGAAATCGAAGAGACCTTGGGGCATATTGCAGAGTGGGCCGAGGTGCGCACCCAGAAAATCCGTGACTTGAATCACCTGCGATTCGGCGCCACGGTGCAACTGGGTCAGAGGGTCAAAATCCCCCTGAACAAGGTGTCGGCCCAGGAATTCGCGGAAAAGCGCTATGAATACCACAAACGGTTGCAGGAGGATTTCTTTGCCGTTTACCGGGTCGGCGCGCTTCAGCCATATCGGGTCCGCCGGGGGGACAACTATTGGATCTTGTGCCGGGAGCGGTTCGGCGTCCCCATGTGGCTGCTCAAACATTGTAACCCGGACGTGGATTTAACGCAGTTGACCTTGCAGCAGACCATCATGATTCCCGTGATCGAGAAGAACACGGGCGATGAACCTGGGATCGGTGCGCCCGATGAAACCGAAGTAGATCCCGTGGAATCGGATCAGTCGGATGGAGAAATGCCCGAAAAAAATGTAAGCTCCCAATTGCCGCAGCCGACATCGTGACGGAGTATGTAAACCGCCCGGTCGTCACCCAGAACCTTGAAATAGCGATGTTCAGGAGACAGCCAGCGATCAAGCACCTGCTCCACACGGATGCACCGCTGATTCAACCAGAACCGACGGGGGGTTTCTTCCCCCCGATACCCGCTGTAGCATTCGACCCGAATATGATCCAGCATTTACAGTTTCCGAACTTGTTTCTTCAACGGTGCACACTATAGTAATTGATAACGGGGGATCAAAGGAAAACATGGATATCGGATGGATTGGAACAGGAATCATGGGCAATGCCATGTGCGGCCACCTGATCTCCGCAGGCCACCGGCTTCATATTTACAACCGGACGCCCTCCAAAGCCCGCAATCTCGTCGATAAAGGCGCCCTTTGGTGCGAATCCCCACGCGACGTGGCCCAAAGCGCCGCAATCGTCTTCGCGATGGTCGGTTATCCGCAGGATGTGGAAGAGACGATGCTCGGTGAAAAAGGGGTGATCGCTTCGATGGCTCCGGGCGGCATGGTGATCGATATGACCACCTCCAGCCCGGATCTGGCCGTGACGCTTTATGAGGCCGCAAAGGGCCGCCGGATCGATGCCCTGGACGCGCCCGTATCGGGCGGTGACGTCGGCGCGCGTGAAGCCACCCTGGCCATCATGGTGGGCGGGGACAGGCCGGCCTTCGACCGCAGCCTGTCCCTGCTGCAATGCATGGGCCGCAACATCGCTTGGATGGGGTCTGCCGGCAAAGGTCAGCACACCAAAATGTGCAATCAGATTCTGATCGCCGGGACCATGATGGGTACCGTGGAAAGCCTGCTATATGCGCAACGCGCCGGCCTTGGTCTTGATGCGGTCATCGATGCCATTGGCCAGGGAGCGGCCAGTTCCTGGGCCATCAACAATCTTGGCCGCCGCATCGCACGCGGCGACTTCGATCCTGGTTTCCTGATCCGGCACTTCGTCAAGGATATGGGGATCGCACTGGCCGAGGCCGCGCGCATGAAGCTGTCCCTGCCCGGTTTGGCGCTGGTCCATCAATTTTATGTTGCGGCAACCGCTCAGGGAGAAGAAAATCTGGGGACACAGGGACTCTTCCAGGTGCTCGCGCGCATGAATCAAAGTTCGTCCCATCCGCGCTGATTCGTGGCCGTACACCGACCGCCGATACCCGGGATGAGCTGATGGGCGAACACTCCCGCATTGCCGAACCGGCTGCTCCGCAAGCATTGCAGCAGCGCTTGCGAATGCGAACGATTCTGTTTTCTTTCGGTCTGAGCATCGTGCTGCTCGGCCTCAAGTTTTACACCTATCGAATAACACACTCCTCGGCGGTTCTTTCCGATGCCCTCGAATCGATCATCAATGTCGCGGCCGGGGCCTTCGCCGCGCTCAGTGTCTGGGTGGCCGCCAAACCGCCGGATCCGAATCATCCTTATGGTCATGGCAAGATCGAGTACTTTTCGGCAGGTTTCGAAGGCGCCCTGATCATGCTGGCCGCAGGCGGCATTTTTTATGCCGGCATTCAGCAAATTCTGCTTCCACGTCCCCTTCCCAGACTGCAGGAAGGTGCCTTGCTGCTCTTCACCGCCACCTTCGCGAATGCTTCGATGGGAGCGGCGTTGATCCGCATCGGCAGACGAACGCAGTCACTTGCCTTGATCGCCGACGGCAAACACCTTTTTACGGATGTTTACTCAAGCCTTGGGGTAATCGCGGGCCTGCTCGTGGTTCGCCTGACGGGCTGGTTGTGGGCGGATGGCGCAGTGGCCTGTCTGCTGGGATTGCATATCCTTGTGGCCGGAAGTCGTCTGGTCATCGAGTCTTCTACCCGGCTGATGGATGCCACCGATCCGCTCCTGCTCGATCAAATCACTCAACTTCTCAAACAGCACCGCCGGCCCGCCTGGATCGACATCCACCAACTGCGGGCATGGCGTGCCGGCAACCTGATCCATGTAGACCTCCACCTGGTGCTGCCTGGGGACGCACCTTTGATGGAAGCGCATCAGGAAGCCAAGGTGCTCGAAGGCTTGCTTACGGATGCTTTTCAGAACATCAGCGTCCTGATCCACATGGATCCCTGCGGCGTCCACGAATGCCCTCATTGCAGCCGTCCGGACTGCCTGATTCGGAAACACAATGCCAGCCGCGAAGACGAATGGAACCGCGATCGGCTCACCCGCAGCATGGCAGGAAAATCATCCCCCCCGAGAGCGGTTCCGGGAGAAGAATGAGCTTCGCGCCCCGTCACCCGGGGCTTCGCGGGTGCAGCGATTGCGCACCGATGATCAATTGCAAAATGATCTGGTTTATGCTCAATAGTTAAATTTGCGAACAGCGGCGATTTCACGCATCGTTGAAGGAGGAGTCATGCCGACAATTTTTTCGAAAATCGTGCGCGGAGAAATCAAGGCGGACATCGTGTATCAGGATGATCAGGTGACCGCTTTCCGGGATATCGAACCTCAAGCCCCTACGCATATTCTGATCGTGCCCAACAAAGAGATCCCCACCGTCAACGATATCACGGCCGAGGACGAGCAACTGATCGGCCATATGTTCACGGCGGCCAAGAATATCGCTGCCCGGGAGGGTATCGCCGAGGACGGTTACCGTCTGCTGGTCAACTGCAATCGGAACGCGGGGCAGGAAGTGTTTCACCTGCATATGCATCTGTTCGGCGGCCGCCGTCTCGGCCCGATGCTCATGGCCCGATAGACGGCTCATTTCGATGGAGTGGATACGATGCGCCAGGCCTCGCGGCGATCGGACTGCAGTGCGGGCCGGCGCAGTTCACTTAAAATATCGGTGACGTAAGCCGTGTGCCGCATGCCTACCAGCACCGAGCCGACGCCGCGGGTCGAGCGTAAGGCCCGCACGGCCATCTGGCTGAGGGTCTCGGCCCGGCCCCACTCGGGATCGGCGGCGCGTACGCGGCGCTTCAATACTTTTTGCTCTCGGATTGCCGATCCGGCATAAACGGATTCGATTCCCCGATCGACCTTCTCCAGCAACGCCAGATGCGCGTCGATCCAGGCTTGGACCTCGGCCGCTGCGCCTGCATTCTGCCTCAAATATTGCACCACGCCCATCACGCGCGGCAGCACGAAACCACCGCGGACCTGCCGCCAGTGCTCATAACTGCCGAAGTTGCGCCAGTAATGGATCAGGTGATCGGCCACCACCAGTTGATCGGCAATGCGCTGCCTCAACGGCAGCGGAAGCGCCATGGCTTGCAGCTGCTTGCCGATAAAGCGTTTTTCAGAACGCTTGAAGGCGGTGATCGCGCTCGTGATTTCTTGATCTTCGAATTCGTCCGGCGGGGGGATTTCGGCCAGCCGGATCATCCTGCGGCCATCGAAGGCATTCAGGGGCCGGTTGATCAGGACGCCCATCCGGCGTTCGGCCGCCAGATCCAGTACGCTGCGGCCTTCAGCATCCAATTCGAGAACCGCACCGCTTTCCAACAGATTGAGCGGCAGCTGGACGATTCGAAAATGATGGCTTTTCGAGACTTCATCCGCCAGGCGCATCAATCGATCGAGGCTGGTCCATTCGGGGTCTGCAGAGGGTGCCGGCAACGTGTTTGAACTGACACCGTAGGCCTGTATTCGGCCTGCGGCCACTTCGCTTTCGAGAAGCGCGAAAGCCGCTCGGATCCGCCGGTAATATTCCCCTGCGGCCGCCTCCGGCGTGTGGCCCTGCTTGCGGGCCCAGGCCAGATAATACTCGGGGTTGTGCAGCAGAAAAACGTCCAGCATCTTCAGACCGAGCCGCCGCAGGGAGCGGGTGAGTTGATCCTCCAGGAATTCGGGATGGATGCAATGCTCCAAGCCGCGACCGTATTCCACCAGCTCCGGAAGCGGGCTGCCCTCGCGCTTGCGCGCCTGGCTCATTTCGTAGTTGCGGCCCTGCAGGTAACCCGCCTTGGAAACCACAATGACCTCATTGCGTTTCAGCGCTCCTTCGGCCATCAATTCCCGCAGGACCTGTCCGATCAATCGCTCGGACTCGCCGTCCGCATAGTTGGCGCTGGTGTCGATCAGATTGACGCCCCCGGTCAGGGCGGCCTTCAGCGCCTGCGCATGGATCGCGACGCCCGCGGCGATGCGGTAGCCGCCAAAACCGGCCGCACTGGCCAGCCATCCCGTGCACCCCAGCGGCAGGAAATCGATATCAGTAAACCGGCGGGCAAATTCTTTTGTACCCTCCGGTGTCGCACCCACCTGGTTCATTTGCGCTCCCTTATCACGCCGGGAGGCCCCCCGGTGCCCTCATCATAAGGTCCGTGAAGGCGGGCGCAAGCACGCCGACTTGTGCCGGTGCTCCGTCTCCACGACAATCAGGCTTGATTTTCCGTCCGCCTCATGCAAATAGGTTGCATCATCGATATACGCACGATCACCTACTTGCCATAAGAGACTGGCTCCTTAGGGTATGAAAAAAAGTTGCACGGAGGCCGCATGAAAATGTTACTGCCCGTGATCGTGGCCATCCTGAGTGTTATCAGTGGACCACGCAGCAGTACCGCCGAGGCGCTTTCGGTAGCGGTCAGCATTCTTCCGCAGCAGTATTTTGTCCAACAGCTGGCCGGCGAACGGGTGGCGGTCCAGGTCATGGTTTCGCCGGGAGCGAGCCCTGAAACCTATGAACCCAAACCCCTCCAGATGGCGGCGCTTTCAACAGCGAAACTCTACTTCGCGATCGGCGTGCCGTTCGAGCAGATCTGGCTCCCCAGAATCGCCGGAAAAAACCTGACCATCGTCCACACCGACGCGCGGATCGCAAAAATCCCGATGCACGGGCATCATCATGAAGATGCACCGCAGGGCGCTCGCGAATCCGATCCCGCGGGCGCTCCCGACCCGCACATCTGGCTCTCCCCAGCGCTTGTGAAAGTTCAGGTCGAACACATCCTAAATGCGCTGCTGGCCGCCGATCCCGAAGGCGCCCGCGAGTACCGCAGGAACTTCGAACGCTTCGGCGCTCAGATCGATCAATTGGATTCGGAGATAAAGGGCCTGCTCTCAAACGCCCAAGGCAAAACATTCCTGGCCTTTCACCCGGCCTGGGGGTACTTCGCCCAGGCCTATGGACTCGAACAGATGGCCATCGAAATCGATGGCAGGGAGCCCGGCCCGGCATCCCTGCGCAGGCAGATCGAAATCGGGCGGCAGCTCGGAGTGAAATGGATCTTTGTGCAACCGCAGTTTTCGACCAAGAGCGCCCGTTTGGTTGCCGATGCGATCGGCGCCGAAGTCGTGGCGGCCGATCCGCTGGCGCCCGACTGGCCCCAAAACCTCAGGCGGGTGGCAATGAACATCAAAAGCGCGTTAGAATAAAATGTCTGAACCGATTGTCGATATCCACGACCTGCATTTTGCCTACGGAAACCGAACGGTGCTCAAGGATGTCCGCCTGAGCGTCGATGCGGGGGAGTTCCTCGCGATGATCGGTCCCAACGGCGGCGGCAAGACCACCCTGCTCAAAATCCTGCTCGGTTTGCTCAAACCGACCCGGGGCAGCGTCCGGATCCTTGGCCAGGAACCCCGGCGCGTCTCCCACCGCGTGGGTTATGTCCCGCAGGAGCTTCCCGTGCGCAACTCAGTGCCCGTGTCGACGCTCGAGGTCGTCCTCATGGGCTTGCTTCGCCCGGGC
The DNA here is from genome assembly GCA_023435265.1 of Pseudomonadota bacterium. GTDB lineage: Bacteria > Desulfobacterota > Desulfobacteria > Desulfobacterales > Desulfosarcinaceae > UBA2230. The sequence continues at coordinate 14,205 of JAEYRZ010000109.1, read as the reverse complement.
ATCGGCTGGAAACGCTACTCCGCACACGATCGCAAAGCCGCGCAGCGCGCCCTGGAACGCATGGGCATGGGAACATTTTGTGATTGGCCGGTCGCCGAACTCTCCGGCGGCCAGTTCCAGCGCGTGATGATTGCACGCGCCCTGGTATCACAACCCGAATTGATGCTCCTGGATGAACCCACCGCCAGCGTGGATACGAAAGGACGGCATGAACTCTATCAGTTGCTCAAGGAGTTGAACCGCGACATCACGATCATCATGGTCAGCCACGATGTGCTCATTTTTTCCGGGTATGTTAAATCAACCACCTGTGTTAACGGACGGCTCCTTCATTTCCATCCGGCGCCGGTATCGGTGGCCGATTCGGCCGAAGGGCCTTGTCCGTGCAGCACCGAAGAAGCCTGCCCGGTGGAGCTGTTCAGCCGCGGGATGGTTCGTCACCGCGGGCACGGAAAAACGGCCTAGACATTTCTGCAGAGTACTCCATGCTTGAAATCCTTCAATTCGAATTCATGCGCAATGCCCTGATCGCCGGCTTTCTGGCGAGCCTGGTCTGCGGCGTCCTGGGATCGCTGGTGGTCGTAAACCGCATCGTTTTTCTCTCCGGTGGCATCGCGCATGCGGCATATGGCGGAATCGGCCTGTCGTATTTCATGGGTTGGCCGTTTCTGGCCGGCACGATCGGCTTTTCGGTCGCCGGGGCCCTGACCATGGCCACGGTCGGCATGCGCGCCAAACACCGAGCCGATGCAATCATCGGTGTCATGTGGGCCGTAGGCATGGCCATCGGCATCGTCCTGCTGGACCTGACCCCCGGCTACCGCGCCGATCTCATCAGCTACCTGTTCGGCAGCATCCTGGCGGTCTCGCGCACCGACCTGATGCTCCTTGGCGTCATGACCGCCGTGACCATCTCCGCGGCCGCCCTGTTCTACAATGCGCTGCTGGCCATGGCGTTCGACGAAGAGTTCTCCAGAGTGCGGGGCATACCGGCGCGTGCGCTCTATCTGGGAATGATCACGCTGCTTGCCGTCGCAATCGTGCTGATGATTCAGATCGTCGGACTGATTTTGATCATCGCCCTGCTGACTATTCCCCCGTACATCGTCGAAAAATTCACCGGCTCGCTGTCCCGTATGATGATTTGGTCGTGTGTCTTGAACGTTTTTTTCACCGCGGCCGGTCTTTTTGTGGCCCTCTGGTTGAACCTGACCGCCGGCGCCTGCATTATCCTGACTGCGGGCGCCGGATTCTTCCTGGCGCTGGTAGTGCAACGGCTGCTGCCGCGCATCACGGCCGCAGGGCCATCCACCAATGGGGGCGTCGAATAATGTGCCTTCACTGCAATTATGCCGAAATGCTCTCCGATGCCGGTCTGAGCGCCACCGAACACCGCCTGAGGATCTTGGAGGTTGTCGGCAACAACAGTCATCCGCTCAGCGCCGCCGATATCTTCGAAACCCTGCGGCGCAGCTGCTCCATCAACCGCGTTACGGTCTACCGGATTCTGGAAACTTTAGTTGAGAAAAAGGTCGTGGAACGCCTCAGCGGCGGAGGGCGGTCCTTTTTCTACGGCCTCGCGCCCAATGACCGCCACGATCCGCATCCGCACTTCTACTGCCGCCAGTGCGGCCGCATGGACTGCCTGCACCCCGAGAGCATCGCCATGGACCTGGCGGGCTTCCGCCGCATTTTCCCGGGCCGCATTCAACATGTGGAGGTGCGTGTGGACGGCCTCTGCCAGGGCTGTCTGCGCAGCGCCAGAAACGCGCGGACGGAAACGAACGAGGCCCATTCTGAATGACGGCCGCGATCAGCGCGACCGACCCACTCCGATCCGCGGGCACAAATCGGCAACCGGACAGCTGCTGCAAAACGGCGACAGCGGACGGCAAATGACCTGCCCGAACGCCACCAGCAATACATTATAGCGGGACCAGTACTGTACGGGCAGGATCTTGCGCAATGCCATCTCGGTCTGCTCGGGGGTGCGGGTTTCGACATAACCGATGCGGTTGGAGATGCGGTGCACATGGGTATCCACGCAGATCGCCGCCTTGCGGAACCCCTCTACCAGCACCAGGTTGGCGGTCTTGCGGCCCACCCCCGGCAACCCCAACAGAAGATCCAGGTCCTCGGGCACCCGCCCGCCGTATTCTTCCAGGAGCACCCGGCTGATCTGCACCAACCGCCGGGCTTTGGTGATGTAGAATCCCACCGGGTAAATCAGTTTCGAAATCCCGATCTCACCCAGGCGCATCATCCCGGCAGGCGTCCGCGCCTCGGCGAACAAACGCGCGGCGGCCGCGGCGGTCACCTCATCCTTGGTCCGCAGCGATAGAATAGTGGAAACCAATATCTCGAAAGGCGTTGCACCCCGCGTGGCGATCAGCGTGACCACAGGGGCCTGCCACTGCGCATGGACGGCAGATAAGCGGTTTATGAAAAGGTCGATATCCAATTGCTTCGATCGGGCCATATCGCTCTCTCGCGTCGATGAATCGGCTCGCATCCGGGAAGTGCGGCATCATAATGCGTCCGTATCGGCCTGTAAACCGCCCACGCGTCGCTGGACGCTCCAGAAATATTTACATTGACATTTACATTTACGCTTTTTACCATCTCCCCAAGCGTAAGGAGCGCCGCCATGCCCCCGGAACCTACGATCAAACAAAAACGCCTGCTGGATTACCTGCAAAGCGCCATCGACCATCACGGCAAAGCCCCCAGCCTGCGCCAGGCCGCCGCCGAACTGGGCGTCAGCCATGCGGCTGTGGCCCAGATGCTCAGGGTTCTTTCGGAAAAAGGGCTGTTGCGGCGCGAGGGCCGTTACAGCCGCACCGTCTATCTGCTCAACCGGGCCCGGCAAACCGCCGCCGCCCAGCGCTGGCGCGAAATCCCCGTGATCGGACGGGTGACCGCCGGGCTGCCCATGTATGCTCAGACGGAATGGGAGGACGCCGTTGTGCTCGATGGCACGGTATTCAAAGGAAAAGATTTGTTTGCGCTGCGCGTGCGCGGCGATTCCATGATCGCGGCCGGCATCCTGGATAACGACCTGGCCATCTGCGAGGCGCGCACGCATGCCCGGAACGGCGATATCGTGGTGGCTCTGGTGTACGACGAAGAAGCGACCATCAAGCGTTTTTTCCGGCATGTCGACCATATCGAACTGCGGCCGGAAAATCGGGATTACGATGCGATGCGATACCCCTTGGACGCGGTGCGTGTGCAGGGCAAGGTCGTCGGTATTCAGCGCGGACCGGAAGGAATTCGATGAACCGGACCCATTCCTGCCGCCTGCGGGTAGGCACAAGCGGCTACTCGTATGCCGAATGGAGCGGCGCCGGATTCTATCCGCCCGAAACATCTGCACGGGATATGCTGCCGCTGTATGCGCGGCAATTTTCGATCACCGAATTGAATTATACCTGGTATCAAATGCCCAAGGCGGCGGCCATGGCGCGCATGCTGTCCAAGGTGCCCACCGGCTTCGATTTCGCCGCCAAGCTGACCCGCAGCATGACACACGAAGTCGATCCGCACGGTTGGCGCGCCGATGTGGATCGCTTCCGGGAAGGCATGGCACCGCTGACCCAGGCCGGCCGGCTGGCGGCGGTCCTGGTGCAACTGCCGTCGGCCTTCGATCGCAGCCGCGGCCACCGGCTCTACCTGGCCCACCTGCTGGACGCCCTCGAGGGGCTTCCCGCGGCGCTCGAATTCCGTCACCGGTCGTGGGCCGAGGAACGTGTCTTTCAGGAGTTGGAACGCCGCCGCGTCACCCTTGTGACCGTGGATGCGCCGAAACTTCCCGACCTGTTCCCTCCCCTTGCGGTGGTGACCAATCCCGACCTTCTCTACATCCGCTTCCACGGCCGAAACGCCCGGGGCTGGCGCTCGGGCAACATGCAAAAGCAGTTCGATTACGACTACAGCGCGGCTGAACTGGCCGAGTGGAGCGGACGCATCATTCCGGCCATGGCCGCCCGCTGCGGCGACGGCATCGTTTTTTTCAACAACCATGTGCGCGGCCAGGCGCCGCGCAATGCCAAGCTGCTGGCTGAACAGTTGGGGGGTTGAAGTTTGATGAGGTCGTAAAGTCATCGGTCCGCCGGGGGCTGCAAACTTAACCTGCTCACGATGTCGGACTGCTCATCAACTTTCAACTTTGTTACGATTTCATCACACTTAAGACTTTTAAAGCAGAATCCAATGGACCGTTCGATCATCCATCTCAACGTCGCCGACTTCGCCGCAGCCGTGGAGCGCCTGCTGGACAGGCGCCTGACCGGCCGGCCGCTGATCGTCGCCCCTGAAGCAGCCCCGCGCGCCACCGTCTACGACATGAGCGAAGAAGCCTATCAAGCCGGTGTGCGCAAGGGCATGCCGCTGCGCCGCGCCGCGCGGCTGTGCCGCGACGCACCGATTCTGCCGCCCCAGCCTCAGCGTTACGAGCAGGCCATGGCCGATTTGCTGCGCCAGGCCTTGCCCTACTCGCCGCTGGTCGAGCCCGGCGAATGCGATGGGCACCTGTTCGTCGACGTGAGCCGCACCAGTCGCTTGTTCGGTCCACCGGTGGACGTAGCCTTCCGCCTGCGCCGCGAGACGCGCCAACGCCTCGGCCTCGATCCCATCTGGAGTCTGGCCGCAAATAAGCTGGTGGCCAAAGTGGCTACGCGTATGGTCAAACCCCGGGGCGAATACATCGTCCCCCCGGGAGATGAAGAGGCGCTGCTGGCGCCGCTACCCTTGTGGCTGATTCCGGGTTTCGAGGCACCCGACTTGATCCGCCTGGGCGAGTTCAACCTGACGCGTGTCGATCAGCTTCGAAGGCTTGGCTCCCACCGGTTGGCGCTCCTTTTCGGCCGCCGGGGCGCTTTTCTGGAGGCCAGCCTGCGCGGCCAGGACAACACGCCGGTCCTGTCCGCCGGTGCCCGGCCGCCGCGCGTGGTTCTGGATCACACCTTCGGCACCGATGCACATGCCCCGGCCCAGGCAGAGGCCGCCCTGTCCGTCCTGCTGGAGGAGGCCGGGCGGCGCCTGCGCCGCTTGGGCCGGGCCGCCGGACTGGCGGCCGTTACCGTGACCTACAGCGACGGCCGGCGTTGCACGCGGCAGGTCAAGACCGACCCGCCCACGGCCAACGAGCTCGATCTTTTCCCCCTCGCCAGCCGGGTGCTGCACCTGGCCTGGACCCGGCGCGTGCGGTTGCGGCACTTACGCCTGACCTGCGATCGCCTCGTCCACCCGCCGGCCCAAAGGCCGCTGTTTTCGGAAGACGCTTGCACGCAGACTCGACACGCCCGTCTGATTGCGGCCGTGGATCACATCCGCGAACGCTTCGGCGGGGCGGCCGTGCAGACCGGTCGGCGATTGGCGGCGGTACCATGATCCCGCTCGTCGTACGCTCCCATTATTCGCTGATGTGGGGAACCGCCACGGTGGGCGAACTGGTCCGGACGGCGCGCCAGCTTGGCTACGATCGACTGGCGCTCACCGATACGGACAACCTGTACGGCTTGTGGCCATTTTTGGATGCCTGCCGCCGCGAGGGCGTCACGCCCATCGTGGGCGCCGAAATCACCGAACCGCGCAGCACCCGCCGGGCCGTCTGCCTTGCGGCCGACGCCCGAGGCTACACCCATTTGTGCCGGCTGCTGACCCGGCGCCACATGGAACCGGAATTCAGCCTGGACACGGCACTGCCTCCCCTGGCCCAGGGACTTTGCATACTGACTTCGCACCCCGACCTGCTGACCCGCCTGCATCGACATGGCGCGTCCGTGGCAGCCGCCATGCCGCGTGCACCGCTGCCGCCCGGCCACCGCCTGCGCCAGGCCGCCCGGACGCTGGGTGTGCCGCTCGTGGCCACGCCGGGGAGTTTCATGCGCACCGCCGCCGAGCATGGCCTGCACCGCTTGCTGCGCGCCATCGACCTGAACACCACCCTGGAGCGCCTGCCCGCCGCCCAGACGGCGCCGGAAAATGCCTGGCTGGCTGCTCCCGGTGAATACGCCCGCCGCTTCGCGGCCTGTCCGCAAGTGCTGGAAGACACGTCCACACTCGCGGAACGACTCACCTTCCGCGGGCCGGATTTCGGCACCGTGATGCCGCCCTGGAAAAGCGCCGGACCGCATCAGGCCGGCGAGGCGCTGCGCCGCGCGGCTTACGCGGGAGCGCGCAGGCGCTACGGCCACGAAATGGGAGATGCGGTCGCAGCACGCCTGGAGCATGAACTGGATACCATCATCCGAATGGGGTTCGCCTCCTATTTCCTGGTGGTTCGCGATATCGTGCGGCACAGCCCGCGCACCTGCGGCCGCGGTTCGGGCGCCGCGTCGCTGGTCGCCTACTGCCTGGAGATCACCAATGTCTGCCCGATCAAGCACAACCTCTACTTCGGCCGCTTCCTGAACCCCGGCCGCAAAGACCCGCCCGATATCGACATCGACTTCGCCTGGGACGAACGCGATGCGGTGCTGCAGCACGTCTTGAAAGAAGGCGGCGCGCACGCGGCCATGGTATCCAGTCACATCCTCTTCCAGCCGCGCATGGCCGTGCGTGAGACCGCCAAGGTATTCGGTCTGACCGATGCCGAGATCGGCAAGGTCACCCGCCGCCTGCCCTGGTTCTGGCGCCTGCAATCGGCCGAGTCCGATTTGCTGTCCACCCTGCGGCAGCGCGCCGAGACCCGTGCGCTCGATTTCGTCCAACCCTGGCCGGTAATCCTGTCCCTGGCCCAGCAGCTGATCGGAACCCCGCGCCACCTGTCGGTCCATCCCGGCGGCGTGGTGATCACGCCGCAGCCTGTCCATGATTACGTACCGGTGCAGCGCGCCCCCAAGGGGGTTCCCATCGTCCAGTGGGAAAAGGATGGCGTGGAAACGGCCGGGCTGGTCAAGATCGATCTCCTAGGCAACCGCAGCCTGGGCGTGATCCGCGATGCGCTCGCCAATCTGCGGGCCAACGGACTGGAGTTGGACGAGATGCTCTGGGCTCCCGAGGAAGACCCGGCCACCCGGGAATCCCTGGCCCAGGGCCGCACCATGGGATGCTTTTACATCGAAAGCCCGGCCACACGACTGCTGCAGCAAAAAGCGGGCGTGGGCGATTTCGAGCACCTGGTGATCCACTCCAGCATCATCCGGCCGGCAGCCAACGACTTCATCCAGGAGTATCTCCGTCGCCTGCACGGCGGCGCCTGGGAGCCGCTGCATCCGCTGTTGAGAGATGTGCTCGCCGAAACCTACGGGATCATGGTCTACCAGGAGGATGTCTCCCGGACCGCCATGGCCATAGCCGGATTCGACGACGCCGCGGCCGACTGCCTGCGCAAAATCATGTCCAAAAAAGACCGCGAACATCAGCTGCAGGATTACTACCAGCGCTTCGCGGCCGGCGCCCGCCAGCGGGGCGTCAGCGCCGCGCAAATCACGACGGTCTGGCAGATGATGTTGAGCTTCTCGGGCTATTCCTTCTGCAAGCCGCACAGCGCCTCCTACGCGCGGGTATCGTTCCAGGCCGCCTATCTCAAGGTGCACTTTCCGGCCGAATTCATGGCCGCCGTCATCAGCAACCAGGGCGGTTTTTACAGCACCTTCGCCTATGTTTCCGAAGCGCGCCGCCTGGGGCTGACCCTGGACGCACCCGATGCCAACCGCAGTGCGGTCCGCTGGCACGGCTGCGGCCGCCGGCTGCGCGTGGGATTGATGGCCGTCCGGGGGCTCGGTGCCACAACCGCCCGGCGCATCGCCGACCAGGCGCCGTTTCGCAGCGTCATCGATTTTTGGGAGCGCATCCGCCCGGACCAGGACGAGGCCCGGGCACTGATCCTGTGCGGCGCCCTGGATCGGCTAAGCCCCCAGCTGTCTCGACAGCAGATGCTTTGGCAGGCCGCTCAATTCCAGTCCGGACGCGGGCAGCCTGCACAATCGATCTTCGATGATCCCGCGCTGCTCGATCAGCCCCCCCCGTTGCCGGCCGATAATCCGACGGAACGGCTGCGGCGCGAATTCCGTGTCCTGGGATTTCTGTGCGACCGCCACCCCATGACGCTCTTTGCCGGGGCGGTGCACTCTGCCGGAGCGGTCAAGGCTCGCGACCTCGCCCGCCGTGTGGGCACCTGCATCGCTTTCGCCGGCTGGCTGATCACCGGAAAGGTGGTTCATACCAAAAGCGGCGCCCCCATGGAGTTTCTGACTTTCGAAGACGAAACCGGCATTGTCGAGACCACTTTTTTTCCTGCAGTCTATGAACGTTTCTGCCCCCTCATCGACCACGGCCGTCCCTACCTGCTCAGAGGCCGTGTGGAGCGAAACTGGGGTGCCGTCACCCTGACCGTCGACCACGTCCGCCCGCTTTCGTAAACACTTTTCCGAACGGGAGTGCGCGCGTGCGGCGATTAAAGTCTCGTTCATTCACGCCGATATTTTTTCACACCGGGGCCGACCGACTTGCCCGGGACATGCAGACCGGGCGCGATCGAATGGCTTTACTTATCGGTTTACGCGAAAACTGCTGCGCTCGACCGAAGCGGAAGGAATCATGATACGCAAAATCCTGACGGTGGACGACAGCCGGACCATCCGTATGATCATCAAAAAAGCTTTCATGCCGTATGAATGTGAACTCTTCGAAGCGGAAAACGGCATGGAAGGATTGAATCAGGCGGCTCGGGTGAAACCCGATCTGATCATCCTGGATATCACCATGCCCGTGATGAACGGGATCGAAATGCTGCACAAGCTCAAGGAAGTCGATGAACTCAAAAAAATCCCCGTCGTCATGCTGACCGCCGAATCGGGCAAGGACAATGTAATGTCCATCGTAAAAATGGGCGTCCAAGACTATGTCGTGAAGCCGTTCAAGGGAGATCAACTGGTCGAACGGGTTCAGAATGTACTCCCGCTCACGCCGCGAGTCGAGCAAGCACCGGATTCCGGGGAAGCGGACGGCGGATTGTTCAGCATGCACGGCGATGTGGTAATTCTCAACCTGCCTCAAAAGATTTCCCGCACCGTCGGCGGTCAAATCGACAGCGCGGTAAAAGAAAAAGTCAGCCAGATGAACGCCGCCGGCGCGCGGAAACTCCTGATCGATATCAGCCAGGTCAAGGACCTGAGCATGACCGCCATTCAATTGCTCATCAGCCTGATCAACAGCGGTGCACGGGCCAAGCTGCTGATGCGACTCGCCGCCTCGGACAGCCAAAAAGAAGCTTTGAAGGGATTTCAGGAGACCAATGCCATTACCACCTGGCCTTCCGCCGGCCAGGCGGTTGCCGATTTTTGATCTCCGCCGGAAATGTGCTCACGCCCCGCCGTCCCGGAGCCTTCGTCAAGGCCTCTGCTTTTACCTTCCGGCTTTGGCGGGATCTTAAAACCCCCTAAAGTTTTAAGCTTTACTGCGGATAAATTAGGACGAGGAGAACCGGAATGTTCGATTATGATGAAGCCTCCGGTGACCTTAACTCGCGAAAATGCCTGCTTCGGCAACTCGGTATAAGCCGAAGATGGCAAGATAGAATGAGTATCAGCGCACCATCCGCGCGCAAAGGAGCATGTTATGCCCATTCAGAATGACGAAACCCTGCAAATGTATCTTGAAGAATCATTCGAGCATCTGGCCAGTATCGAGAACGATCTCCTTGCGATTGAATCCGATGGGGCGGCAATCAATGAGGATCTGGTCAACAAGGTGTATCGAGCGGCGCATTCGATTAAAGGGGGCGCAGGTTTCATGGGCCTGACCAACATTAAAAACCTCACCCATGAAATGGAAAACATTCTGGGCAAGATACGCAGCCGTGAAATCATCCCCGTACCTGATATCGTAAACGTGCTGCTGAAAGCCTCCGACGCGCTGAAAGCGTTGATGAATGACGTGTTGAACAGCAACGACGTGGATATCCAGCAGCATATCATCGCCCTGCAATCCGTTCAGGAGGCGACCCGCGCTTCAGCGGCGCCCCCTCCCGCAACTAGCCGACCTTCCAAACGCAATGATTCCACGCAAGCCCCCATGGGGCAAACTCCGAGCGCTGCAACCGTGCCTCAGCGCACCGGCTTGGCTCTGGGTTTTGCGCCCGGGGAAACGCTCATGGTCATCGAACCCGATCTGCTGCGGCCTTTGCTTGATCAGGGCAAAAGCCTCTATCTGGTTGAAATGCGCATCGAGGAGGACATCCTCGGTCGCGACAAGACATTTCGCGGCGTCCTGGAAGAGATGGAGCAGACCGGTATCATGGTGAGCGCCAACTTCGACCTGAAGCCATCCTCGGAACTGGAAGCAAACTGGAGGCCGGCGATAGATGTTTTGGTATTTGTCTTCGCCACCATTTTAAAACCTTCGGATATCAATGTACTGTTCGAGATAGAGCCCCGCAGAATCCTGGAAATCCGTTCAGATCTGAAACTTTACGATCTCGAAGGCAAGCAGATGTCGGCCTCGGCGGAAACCGATGCCACTGAGCATACTCCACGCCGAAATGGAAAGTCCTCTTCTTCCAAGAAAAACGGTCCCGCCAAACCCAAGCTGCCTAAAAGCAAAACAGTCGGCGAAGCGGTCGCGCCTTCGGCCGAGCCGGACCTCAACCCGGCTGCGGCCGGGGACGCAGGTGAAACGGCCGTCGCGGCGCGGCATACCAAAATTGAACAAGAAACGAGCCTGCGTGTTCACGTCAGTCTCCTGGATCAGCTGATGACCCTGGCGGGCGAATTGGTGCTCAGCAGAAACCAGCTGCTGCAATCGATGGCCAGCAGCGATCAACGCGCATCGGAAATCGCCGGTCAACGAATCGACTTGATCACTTCCGAACTGCAGGAAGCCATCATGCTGACGCGCATGCAGTCGATCGGTAATGTGTTCAACAAATTTCCGCGGGTGGTGCGCGACCTTGCCCGCAATCTGGACAAAAGAATAGAGTTGACCCTCGAGGGCAACGAAGTCGAGCTGGACAAAACCATCATCGAGGCGATCGGAGATCCCCTGATCCACCTCGTACGCAACGCCGTGGACCACGGAATCGAAAAACCCGACATCCGTCAGAAACTGGGCAAGCATCCCACCGGTCAGGTCTTCTTGAAAGCGTATCATGAAGCAGGCCAGGTCAATATCGAGATCACGGACGATGGCTGCGGCCTGGACGGAAATAAGCTGGCGACCAAAGCCGTGGAAAAAGGTCTGATCACGGAGGAACAGGCCAAGATCATGTCCATGCGGGAAAAGTCCAACCTCATTTTCCTCCCTGGTTTTTCGACCGCCGATAAGGTGACCGATGTCAGCGGCCGCGGCGTGGGCATGGATGTCGTCAAAACCAACTTGGACAAATTGGGCGGCATCATCGATATCGATTCCGAAATCGGCAATGGCACCACCATTCGGATCAAACTGCCGCTGACGCTGGCCATCATTCCGTGCCAGATCGTCCTGACCGGCGGCGAGCGTTACGCGATCCCGCAAGTCAACCTGGAAGAACTGCTTCGCATTCCGGCCGGTCAAATCCGCGAACGCATCGAACGCGTTGGTGATGCCGACGTGGTGCGCCTGCGGGGGAATCTCCTGCCCCTGATCCGCCTGTCCGATGTGATCGAATCCGATTCCTATTATCACGACCCGGAGACTGGATCGGTGAAAGTCAGCCGCCGCAAATCCCTTGCCGACCGGCGCGCCAAGAAGAGCCCCCTGATCGCAGCTCAGGAACAGGCGCCGGCTTCAGAACCGCAAACCGGTACGGCACCGGAACGCAATCCAGAAGATCGCCGCTATCATGCCGAGAGCGCCCTGAACATCGTGGTGGTCTCTACGGGCGCCATGAAATACGGCCTGGTGGTGGATGAACTGCACGATTCGGAAGAAATCGTGGTTAAACCCCTGGGCCGCGACTTGAAGAAATGCAAAGGCTACGCCGGCGCGACCATCATGGGAGACGGCCGAGTGGCCCTGATTCTGGATGTTTCAAACCTGGCCAGCATGGCCGGCCTGATGTCTATGGAAGGAACGGCGCGGGCCGCCGAAGTGGCCAACGACGAACATGAAACCATGCGCGCCAGCCGGGACAAACAATCGCTGCTGATCTTCCGCAGTTCCGAAGAGGAGCAGTTCGCGGCACCCTTGAACCTGGTCGAGCGCATCGAAAAAATCAAGCACACGGATATCGAACAGGTCGGCGGAAAACGGGTGATCAAGTACCGCGGCGGCAGCCTGCCCTTGTTCAGCATCGACGAAGCGACCAACGTCAAGCCGCTGGCCGATGCCGAGAACTTGCTGGTGATCGTATTTATCGTGGCCGGCCGGGAAGTCGGCCTGCTGGCCATAGGGCCGGTAGACGCAATTGAAACCAACATCGAAATCGACGGCAGAACCCTGCGCCAGGTCGGCATCATGGGATCCGCCATCATCAGCGACCATACAACCCTGCTGATCGACATTCACGAAATCATCCAGACCCTCAACCCGCAATGGTTTGAAAACCAGGAACCATCTTCAACCATGGAGGGCGAATCGGCGACGATCCTGTTCGCTGAAGACTCCACCTTCTTCCGCAATCAGGTCAAAGGATCGATGGAAAAGGAGGGCTTTAACGTCCTTGAAGCCGAAGACGGCGTTATCGCCTGGGATCTATTACAGGAAAATTCCGATCGTATCTGCCTGGTGGTCACCGATATCGAAATGCCCAATATGGATGGGTTCATGTTGACCAAGAAGATCAAGGAAAATCCCAGCTTCAATCATCTGCCGGTCATCGCGCTGACCACTCTGGCCGGCGAGGAAGACATTTCGAGAGGTAAATCGGTCGGCGTCGATGACTACCAGATCAAGCTGGATCGCGAAAAGCTCATCCAGAGCATCCATAATTTCCTGAAAGCAGCCTGATGGGCGTGCGCTGTACGCGATACGGAAAGGAATATGCATGAAGAAGACAATGGAAGCCCACCCCCGTAAGGGATCGGTCGAACTGGCCACCTTCTATATTGGTGAAGCTTTGTGCGGGATGGACATTCTGAAGGTGCAGGAAATCAACAAACTTATGAACATGACCAAAGTGCCGCAAGCACCCGAATACGTAACCGGTATCCTGAATCTGCGCGGTCAGATCGTCACAGTGATCGATCTCGGGAAAAAACTCGGTCTGACGGATATCGGCATCAGTGACAGCGCCCGCAATATTATCGTCAATTCCGGAAATGAACATATCGGCCTGCTGGTCTCCAGCATCAGCGACGTGGTGGCGGCCGAATGGGATAAAGTCGAAAAACCGCCGGCCAATATCGGCGGTGTGCAGGGAGCATTCTTCAAGGGGGTTTTCAAAACCAAAGATCGCCTGATCGGAATTTTGGACGTCGACCGTGTTCTAGATGAAGATAATTGAGCACCACCCTTTCTGTACCACGCCCCGCCCAGGGCGCCTTTGATCCAGAGATTGGGAACCCATGAACACAGCCCGCAGGCTTAGGATACTTGTCGTGGACGATACGGTCGTCTATCGCAAAATCGTCAGCGACGTAATTGCCGAACTGCCGGATGTCGAAGTGGTGGGGACCGCCCACAACGGCAAGGCGGCACTTTTCAAAATTCGAACGCTCAAACCCGACCTGCTGACCCTGGACATCGAGATGCCCGAAATGAATGGGTTGGAGGTTCTGCAGCAGCTTTCCAAAGTGGTGCCCGAAGTCGGTGCGATCATGCTGAGCACCTTGACCCAGGAGGGTGGGACGATGACCATGCGCGCCCTCGAATTGGGCGCCTTTGATTTCATCCCCAAGCCCCAATCGGGCACCATGCAGGAAAATCGACTGGCGGTTAAAAATGCGCTAGGGCCCATGCTGAAGGCCTTTGACCGCAGCCGAGCCATTCGCGGGTTGCTGTACCAGAATCCCAGGCCGGGTTTTCGAAGCGTGCAGCGACTGGGAATGGCACCGATCCGCGCCGCGAAGTCCTTTCCGCACCGAGCGGCCGGTTCGGCCATTGTCGCCATCGGAATCTCGACCGGCGGGCCGAATGCATTGGCCCGGATGCTGCCCCAGCTTCCGCCCAATATCGGCGCCCCCATCGTCATCGTTCAGCACATGCCGCCCATGTTCACCCAGTCTCTGGCCAAGAGTCTCGATGGTAAATGCAAGCTCACGGTCCGCGAGGCTGTAAACGGAGAGCCCTTGTTAGAGGATGTCGTTTATATCGCCCCCGGCGGCCGGCAAATGAAGGTCG
>JAEYRZ010000019.1 GCA_023435265.1 Pseudomonadota bacterium | reverse complement strand
AGGTTATAAAGCTGTAACGGCGATAATTGCAGCCCTGTATGCAAGCTCTGAAACTTTAATTAAATCGGCAGCATGAAGATAAAATCTTTGTCAAAGAACAAGAAACTCGGCATTAGTTACACAGAGGACACAGAGAAAAATAATATATCTTAATAACTTACCTCTGTGTTCTCTGTGTAACTCTGTGGTTAATCTGCTTTTTTTACGAATCCATCAACACGCTGCCGATCGGATGCGCTGCCGCTCCAGCGTAACTTGGTTTTCAGTATCTCGAAGAAGTCGCGGTCGGGCAAGGTGATCATGTGAACGGGCGTTGCCGCTTTGCAGACTGTGATGGTGTGGTGTTCGTCGATCGGCAGCCCAAGCTGCCCGTCGAAGGTCAGCATGATATCGGTCGATTTTTCGGCCAGCTGAATTTTGATGTGGGCAGATTCCGGCACGATCAGCGGTCGGTTGGTCAAAGCGAACGGGCAGATGGGAGTCACCAGAATGGCCGGAACAGCCGGATGGATGATCGGTCCCCCGGCGGCCAGCGAGTAGGCGGTCGATCCCGTGGGGGTCGCCACGATAAGCCCGTCGGCGCGGTAGTCGGTCAGATATCCGTCGTTGACGAATGTTTTAATATGCGCGAGCCGGGCCAGGGCGCCCTTGTTGATCACCACGTCGTTCAGCACGGTTTCCGAGGCGACCTGTTTCCCGCGGTTCCATACCTTCACATCGAGACGCATGCGGGTCCGGGTGCTGAACTGATTGTTCAGTACCGCATCCATTGCCGCATATAGCCGCTCCTCGCTCGCTTCGGCCATAAAACCGATCTCGCCGTACTTCACCCCCAGAATGGGAACTTGATTTCCGGCCAGCCACCGTACGGCGCTCAGAAACGTTCCGTCGCCGCCAAGCACCAGCAGGCAAAAAAGTCCCGCCGGAGCAGTTTCCTGGGCGTCTTGACCGGAGACAAACCTCGGCAGGTCGCTGGGTTTTCGGACCACGTTGCATCCCCGGGCGCGCAACCAGCGCTCCAGTTCCTCTGCCTGACGCAAGGCTTTCGGATCGTCTTTAACGACCAGCCCGATTGTTCGCTCCACACCCGCTCCTTTTGATCTTGAACCGTCCGGTTGAAAGCAGAGATACTATACGCATCGGCCCATTGGCGGCAAGCAGTTTGTCGGCCAAGGAAAGTTAAACAGAGCCAAATATAATTTGACAATACTAAAACGCACCTTTAATAATTCATACCCACTGAATCTACCGAACAGGTTTCGTCATGACGGAAAAACCCGATGACACGCTCCAGAATGACGGTCAAAACATCCAGCAAGAGGTCGATGCGCTTCGGATCGGCGCTAAAATCCGCAAACTGCGCCATCGCCGCAATTTCACCCTGCAAAGCGTATCGGAACTCTCCGGGCTTTCCAAATCGCTGCTCTCGCAGATCGAGAACGACATCACCGTTCCGCCCATCGCCACCCTGGTCCGCATCGCCAAGGCGCTCGGGGTTACGATCGGCCATTTTTTCAAGGAATCCGAGGCCGGGCTGCGGATTTCATTCGTGCCGCTGAACGAGCGCTCCCGGCTCTCCGATATTCCCCAAAATCGTCCCGGCTGCATCGGCTACCTTTATCAGGCGCTCTCCCGCCCCGTCGACAACAAGCATCTGGAACCCTTCTGGGTCAATTTTCCTCAACGCGATGCGGCCGATATGACCTATTCGAACCACGAAGGGGAAGAATTCATCTATGTCCAGCACGGGGAACTGGAAATGCGCGTCGGGGAGCGGACATTTCGGATGCAGACCGGAGACAGCCTCTATTTCGATTCCAGCCTGCCGCACGCGGCGCGCAGCCTCAACGGCGAAAAAGCCGCGGCCCTGGTCGTCCTCTACGCGCCCGAAGAATAATCGCGAAGGGCGATCGGTGGCGACTTTTTTACGACTTCATCAAAACTCGACAGAATCGTAAAAAGTAGTTTTGGACCACAGAGGCCACAGAGAGCACAGAGGAATGATCTGTTTTTTAATCCGTTATCTGTGTGCTCTCTGTGTCCTCTGTGGTCATTCGGCCTTACGAGCCCCTCAAACTGAACACTTAAACTATTGATGAATTCGGGGTTTTTGCGAATTCGTCAGCAGTGTGGATAACCGCATTTCTCTTTGTGTGCTGTGTTTTGTTCGAACCCCTCACCTACTTGATTTCTTTGTAAAACATGCTCACCCCGGGCGATTCCTTCTGGCGTTCGAGGTACTCCGGGCGGCAGGTCGGTTCGAAGCCGAGGGTTTGGTAGAGTTTTTTCAAGGAAGGATTGTTGGTCAGGGAAATACATTTGCCGAACCCCTGCTGGCGCATGGTATCGACAAAGGCCTGTATCGTAAACACCCCGATCCGCTGATTGCGAAAACGCGTCGAGATGGCCAGGGCGCCGATTTCGACCGTTTCGGGATCAATCACCTTTTTTTCCGCGCATCCCACCACGATGCCGTCGATCAACGTGACGAAGAAATTGTCCCGGTGCGCCGACAAGTACGCCTCGGTGCGCGGCCGCAAAAAACCCTGGTGCTTGTAGAGCTTGAGAATGCCCTGGATCAGGTTGATGTCGCCCTGCGAAGCGACCGGCTGGAAATGCTCCACGAAGTTGTTGGCGATCAGCGTGCCTTGCCCCTCGATCGTGAACAACTCGTTGCGGACGGCGTTTTTGCCGGCTGCCAGGATATGCACGCGGTCATACTGGCCGGCGTCGATGCGGGTGCAGATACGCTCCAGCACGCCGCGGAAATTGACGTTGGCGATCAGTTCACCCCATGTCGCAATGCTCTGCCGGACCGCCTGAGTGGTGACGGCGTTGATCTTGTGCCCTTCCTGATCGATCAAGGCTTTGCGCTCCAGGAAGATCAACTTGTGGACCTTCTCCTCGTGGTCGAGGACGTGGCTGTAAAAATCGGCTTCGGGCATCACGCGCACGATGCGGGTTTCCGGCAGCCGGGTATCCAGCAACCGAAAATATTTGTGATTGGCGAAGCGGTTGGCGATATTGTGGTGCAGGGCGGTCTTGAGCCCCTGGCGGTTCAGGAACTTGAGATCGTCCAGAACCGCCTCGAAATGATCGCGCAGAATGCCTTCCCGGCAGGCAATGCAGATTGTCTTTCCGGCCAGCGCGCGGGTGTACTCTGGAATGTATAGTCGCGGCATGCCTCTTCCCCCGGGACGCACAGCGGCCGCCGCAACGGTCCTGCCGCTGTGGATGGCTTGGTTCGGGGTATCCGCTTACCGCGTGCGGGCGAAAATTACAACCGCTTATCGGAGGGCATCGGTTCGCATGCCGTTGAAGGCAGCGTGAATTCAAGAGTGAAGCCGGAAAGAGGCATCGAACAGTTCCATCTGCGCGGAACGGTGATCAGGAGCCAGCAGTATTCGATAGCATTCGTCGCAGATGATTTGGTGCTCGTCGACGGCGAGGCTGCTGGATGAGGATTCCAAAGCCCGCGCGCATTGGCTGCATGACCGTTTATGCGAACAGATCTCTGCGGACATGACATGCTCCTTTCGTGTGCGCCCGATCCTGGGCGTTTCGACCGACTATGACGAACGAAGCAAATCACCTGCCAGTGCCGGCGGATGATCGAAAGGCGTGATTTTGGACTGCAATTTCAATACAATGGAAATCGAGGGCACGTTGAGGACCAGGTCGGTAATTTTACATTTTTGTGATTACCGGATGATAAATCAAACGTTTTTGTCGTTCCTCTCTTTCCACGCGCACGAAATGCCATGTAACCAAAATACGGCAACCGTATCTTAAGTCGCACCCGATGCGAGAGGAATGCGAATGGCGTGCTGTGAGGAACATGAAGCGGAACGGCAGACCTATCCCTGCCGCAAACACGGGGTCGAGATGTGCGCCGCCTGCATGCACTGCAAGGATCCCGATCTCTATTGCAAATTCAGATCGGCCTGCCTGATCCATTTCATGGACAAGGAGCGGCGTCGGGGCACCCTGGACCAGGACTAGCCTGCCATGGCTCAGGCGAAGCGAGCCGGGTCAAACGGTGCCGGATCGAAGGGCGGTGTCACGCCGCCCGCCAGATCGGCCACCAGGCGTCCGGTGCCCGTGGCCATGGTGACGCCCATCATCCCATGCCCCGAGGCCAGGATCAGGTTCGGCCAGATGTGCGAGCGGCCGATGACCGGCAAATCGTCGGGTGTCATCGGCCGCATCCCCACCCATTCTTCCAGCACCGTTCCGCCGGCTGAGGGATGCTCCCCACCGGTGGAGGGGTTCAGGTAATCGCGGGCCGCCTGCGTCAGACCGGCCAGGCGCGTTCGATCCAGGTTCAAATTGAAG
Source organism: Pseudomonadota bacterium (assembly GCA_023435265.1). Lineage (GTDB taxonomy): Bacteria > Desulfobacterota > Desulfobacteria > Desulfobacterales > Desulfosarcinaceae > UBA2230. The sequence goes on along the minus strand of JAEYRZ010000019.1, from coordinate 8,475 downwards.
CCTGAAAATTCCATGGTGCCGCCCAGCCGCAGGCCGTCGGACCATGGCGTCGCCACCACCCGCGGCCCATACAGATAGCAGGGGATGCGGGGGCAGACCGCCGGCCGGCGCAAGGTGACGCTGTATCCCTTGCCGGGCTGGATCGGCACCCGCACGCGGGCTGTTTTGGACACAAACGGCGTCCAAGCGCCCGCGGCCAGCACAAACGTATCGGCGGCATAGCGCCCGCGGTCAGTCACGGCGGCCGAGATACGGCCTCCGGTGGTTTCGAAGGCGCGCACCCCGCACCGCTCTTCGATGACGACCCCTTTGCGGAGCGCCACCGCCTGCAGTGCCCGGACCAGCTTTTCGGGCCGCACATGGCTGTCGATCTCATGGTACCACGACCCGCATACCTCCGGCCGCAGGGCCGGTTCAAGCTTCACGGTGTCTTTCCCTGAAAGTGCGCGGGCCGCCAGACCATAGGATTCGAGCAGGGCATTGACCGCGGCGTAGCCGTCCATGTCGCCCTGCTCTTTATACACCAGCAGAACGCCCTTGCGCTGCCAGTCGCAATCGACCGGCGTGCCGGCGAACAACTCCCGGTAGAGTTGGTGGGAGAGCCGCAGGATGTTCGCCCGGGCAATCACCGCCCGCCGCAAATGGGCGGGATTGCATTTGGCGGCAAACCGCAAGAGCCACAAATATTTTGAAATATCGAAATCCAGGGCGATGAAAAGCGGCGCATGCCGGTCCAGGATACGGCCCAAGCCCTTGCCGATCGCCCCGGGCTGGCACAGGGGCGGCAGATCGCTGAAAAAGAGCAGTCCGCAATTGCCGTGCGAAGCGCCGGAGCCGACGGTTTCCTGCTCGATCACATGCACCTGCCTTCCGCTTTCGGCGAGGTAGTACGCGCAGGCCAATCCGATGACGCCTCCGCCGATGACCAGCACATCCGTTCGATGCTGCATTTCCATGCGCTCCACTTCCATTTCAGCCCTGCGTGCCGCATGTTGTTTTATGCTTCGGCGTTATCCATCAAATCGGAAAGGTTGTCAAACCTGGCCTTCGCCGCCGCATATACCGGGCGACTGCACTTGGGCGCCGATTCCGGACGGGCGAGGCGTCCGCCCATTTCCCGCGCCGCAGCCGCCGGCGGCGAAGGCCGCGGAGGTCTTCAGGAGAGTTTATGAAACCATTGATCGATCGGAAAAAAGCGGCAATGCTGCTGGCGGCACTTATCCTCCTGGCCGGCACACCGGCCATGGCGCTGCAGGAAAGCGGCGGACCGCGCTGCGGCAGCGATTTTGTGCAAATCGGCGACCGCGCGTTCCTGGTGTTTGAAAGATGCGGGCCGCCGATTGAAATCCAGTTCGTCGGCATCGAGATGGAAGAATGGGTCTACGGACCGGTAGCGGGATACTACTACTTCATTACCTTCGACCGGGGACGCGTGATCGAAATTGAGAGCGAGCGGGGCTGAGCCGGTTCATCCCCGCCGGCCGACGCCCTGGCTCAGGTAAATGCCGGACAGGATCACGACAGCGGCGAAATATTGATGCGACGTAAATTGCTCGTCCAGGAAAAACCACCCCAGCAGCACGGAAAAAATCGGAATCAGGTTGATGAAGGCCGCCGCCTGCCCGGCCGTGACCCGGCTGATGCCGTAATTGTACAGCCCGTAGGCGCCCATGGTGATAAAGGCGCCCAGGTACAGAACGGCCCATAAAAAATCGGGTTCCCAGTGGCGCTGCAGATCTACACCGGGCAGGAAAATAAGGGGCAGGTAGAACATGAAGCCCATCACCGCCTGCACGGCGGTGATCATCAGCGGCGAGAAATTGAAGGTGGCGGTGAGCCGCTTGGCGCTCAGGATGTAGCCGGCGGCGCAGATCATGGCCAAGAATTCGAGAACATTGCCCAGGATTGGATCGGGTGCGCTCGGCGTGGCCGCGCCGGTCAAGCTGAGCCAGACCGTACCGGCCACTGCCAGGGCGAATCCGAAAAAAACTGGTGCCGTGAGCGGTTCGCGCAGCAGCAGGTACGCGCCTATGGCGACCATCAGCGGCAGCATCGCGGTGATCATGCCGGCCTGCGACGCGGTCGTGCGCTGAAGGGCGGCCACTTCGAAAAGGAAGTAAAGACAGGGTTCGCAGATGCTCATCAAAAGGACATACTTGAGTGCGCCGGGTTGGGGACGCAGGTGGCGCCGACGATAGAAGAGGGGCACGAAGCAGATCGAGGCCACCATCAGGCGCCCGAAGATCAGCATGTAGGGATGATAATGCACCATCGCCGCCTTGAGCACCACGAACGACGAGGCCCACAGCAGCGCCGCGACCGTCAGGCCGGCCATGGCCGGCCATCGTGAAGGCGGGGCGGACGCGCTCATCGGAGCCCCGGCCCCGCGCAGACGCCCTCAATGCCTGCCGCGTGCGGCGCTTCAGAAGAATGCTTCGCTGAATACATGCGAGTCCTCGAACCGCCGGTCGATCAACGCCGTAACGGAGGCGATCATCTCCTGGCGGCCGCACAGGTAGAAATCGTACACGCCGTCGGGCAGGCGGCGTTCGAGGTATTCGGTCACCCGGCCCCGGAAGCAATCGGCCGGGACGTCCGAACCCGAAATGCATGCCACGAAATGCTGCGCCCCGCGGCGCATCTCACCATGGAAGTAAAGTTCGTCCGGCCTTCGCACGCCGTGCAGCATGATGCGGCAGTGCATGCCTGCGCGCACGAAGGCGATGAACGGCGCGATGCCCGTGCCGGTGGCGATCCAGACGGCGGGCCGGGAAGAGGTCTGAAAGGAGAAATAGCCGAACGGCCCTTCCGCCGTGAAAACCTCCCCGGGATCGGCGCCGGCCAGCAGCGGCGAAAAGCGGCCTTCCGGAACGCGGCGGGCCAGCAGCACCAGCTCCGGATCCTGCGGCGCATTGATCAGCGTGTAATCGCGGCGGATTTCGCCGTCGATGAAGCGCATCTTTTGTCCTGGAAAAAATTCGAATCCCGCGGGACGCACGAAATGGAGTTCGAATGTGTCCGGAGTCAGCCAGGTTCTCTGCTTTACTCTGAGAGAATGGTGCAAAACAGCCGCTCCTCCCGACCGGCTCATGGCGCCGCGGGACTCTGCCAGAGGATATCGGGAACCCCGGCAGCGTGGTTGCAATGCCGCGCCACCACGAACAGGTAGTCTGAAAGGCGGTTCAGGTAGGTCAACACCGGCCCGTAATCTTCAGGCGCCTGTCCGGGTTCGGCCAGGAGCAGGTCGATGGCCGTGCGTTCGGTGCGACGGCACACCGTGCGCGCCAGATGGGCCCAGGCGGCCGAAGCGTGCCCGCCGGGAAGAATGAAGGCCCTGAGCTCCGGCAATTCCGCCTGCAGCGTATCGATCTGCGCTTCGAGGCGCCGGGTGGGTGCGTCCGTAAGCGGCGCCAATTGCCGGGCGGCCGGAGAACCGGGCAGCGTCGCCAGCCAGGCGCCCACCTGGAAAAGATCGGACTGGATCTGCCGCAGTTGCTCGGCCACGGCCGCGCCGTCGGGCAAAACGGCAATCAACGCCCCGATGACCGAGTTGAGTTCGTCCACTTCGCCGTAAGTCTTGATGCGGGCATGATTCTTGGGCACGCGTTCGCCGCTGAAGAGGCTCGATTTGCCGCGATCGCCCGTTCGGGTATAAATCTTCATCTGCGCTCCCCGGGATCGGTGCCGTCGGGCAGCCGCTCGAACATTTTGGCCGGCGCCCCGCAGATCGGGCATTGATAGGGCGGCTGTTCGCCTTCATGGATATATCCGCATATGATGCAGCGCCATTTCATGGCCCGCCCTCCTGGGTGGTTGTCCTCCCGATCGGCATTCACCGACGGTTGAAAATTTTGCTTAACAGGAACGGTCCGGAATTGGCAATATAATACCGCCGCCGCCTGACAAAACCGGCAGGCTTCCTATATTCTACCGGACGCCAAAGTAGATGGACTCGTAAAAAGGCAGCTTGAACCACAGAGTTTACAGAGCAAACTGTTAAGACATATCGTTGTTCTCTGTGCCCCCTGTGGTCTGAAAATACTTTTTAGGATTCTTTCAAAGTAGACGCCTGAACCATGCCGTTGACATCGGAACCATCAGGATTCCGCACGATGAATGACCACGAGAAAAGGAATGGATTGATATGAGCCGCTACTTAATGCTCGATATCGGCGCCGGCACCATGGACATACTGCATTACGACGATGCCACCGGCGAACATTTCAAGGCCGTGGCGCCCTCGCCGGTGCGCCAGGTAGCTTGGGCAATCCAGCGCACCCATGGCCCTCTGGCGGTTTCGGGAGTCGAAATGGGCGGCGGACCGGTCACCGAGGCCCTGCTGGAACGCGTCAAACAGAGCGCCGTGGCGATCTCGCACTCCGCCGCGGCTACGCTCAACCACGACCTGGACAAAGTGCGCCGCTGGGGGTTCACGCTCGTCCCCGACGAGAGCCTGGAAGCCTTCGATGCCGATTTTTCGCACACCCCGATCCGCCTGGCCGACATCCAGGCCGAACGGATCGTCCAGATCCTGGACAGCCTGGGGCTGCCGCCGACCTGCGACGTGGTGGCCGTATGCGGGCAGGATCACGGCGTGCCGCCGCCGGGCGTCTCGCATCTGGACTTCCGCCACAATCTTTATCGTCGTTTTTTGGAAGAGCAGCCTGACCCGGCCGGCTTGCTGTTCCGAAGCGATCAGATCCCGACGGCCTTCAACCGGTTGCGCAGTATGGCCGCTTCGGCGGCCGAACTCGGGGCCGCCGAGGTCTACGTCATGGACAGTGGGATGGCCGCGATTCTGGGGGCCGCTCAGGATGCGCAGGCAGCCGGTCAGGAGCCCGTGGCGGTGCTGGACATCGCCACCTCGCATACGGTGGCGGCGGTGGTCGGCTGTGATACCCTCGAGGGCTTTTTCGAATACCACACCCGCGACATCACGCTCGAGCGTCTGGAATCCCTGCTGCGCGGTCTGGCCGACGGCCGCATCGCGCATGCCGCCGTACTGGCCGAGGGCGGCCACGGCGCCTATCTGCGACGCGCGGTCGGCTTCGATGCGCTCAAAACCGTGATCGCCACCGGCCCCAAACGAAAACTGGTGGCCGGTTCCCGCCTGCCCATCAAATGGGGCGCCCCGTGGGGGGACAACATGATGACCGGCACCGTGGGCCTGCTCGAAGCGGTGCGCCGCCGGCGGCGGATGGCGCCCATTCAGTATATTTGACCTGAACGAAATTGCCCCCGAGTTCACCCCCCCCGCGCTACGCCGAACGAGGCGGGCTTGACGTGGGTGCCAATCGATCGGTATAGACTTGTATATACAACTTTCCGGCCAACCGCCGGAGAAATGACCTGTCTCTTGAACACCATCTGAATGGAATGGGCATGCGACAAACGATCGTCATCGATACCGATCCGCTCGAACTCTCCGACCTGTCGGCCGTTGCGCGGCACGGCGCCCGGGTCGAACTCGGAGCCCACAGCGCCGGCCGCCTCGACGCCTCCGGCAGCCTGATCGATGAATGGGTCCGCCGAGGACGCGTCATTTACGGGGTGACCACCGGCTTCGGCGCCATGAGCGACGTGATCATTTCCCAGTCGGACACACGACGGCTGCAGGAAAACGTCCTGATGAGCCACGCGGCCGGCGTCGGTCCGCTGTTCGACGAGACGGCCGTGCGGTCGATTATGCTGCTGCGTATCCGGGAGCTGTCCCTGGGCCACTCCTGCGCGCGCAAATCGACCGTTGAGCAGTTGATCAAAATGCTGAATGCCGGCATCCACCCTACGATCCCGGAGCAGGGCTCGGTCGGCGCCAGCGGCGACCTGTGCCCTCTTGCCCACATGGCTCTGGTTCTGATCGGCAAGGGGGAAGCATTTTTGAACGGCGAGCGCCTGTCCGGCGGCCAAGCGCTCGAACGCTGCGGTCTGCAGCCGATCCGTCTGCTGGCCGGAGAAGGCATCGCCCTGATCAACGGCACCCAGGTGATGACGGCCCTCGGCGCCCTGGCCGTTCTGGATGCACTGCAACTCGCCAAATTGATCGACATCGCCGCCAGCATGAGCCTGGAAGTGCTCATGGGCAGCCGGACCGAGTTCGACCCGCGCATTCACCAGGTACGCGCCCATGCGGGCCAGGCCGTTGCCGCCGGCAACATGCTGCGCATCGTGCGCAGCAGCGAAATCATTTCGTCCCACAAGGACTGCAAGCGCATTCAGGACGCCTACACCCTGCGCTGTTCGCCCCAGGTGCACGGCGCCAGCCGCGATGCCATCGATTACGCGCGGCGGGTGATCGAAATTGAAATGAATTCGGCCACCAACAATCCCCTGATTTTCAGCGAGAGCGGAGAATTTCTGCTGGGCGGCAATTTTCACGGCCAACCCGTGGCCCTGGCCATGGATTTTCTGGGCATCGCGGCAGCCGAACTGGCCAACATCGCCGAAAGGCGCATCGAACGCCTGGTCAACCCCATGCTCAGTGGGCTTCCCGCTTTCCTGGTCAGGGACAGCGGGCTCAATTCAGGCTTTATGATCGCCCAGTACACGGCGGCGGCCCTGGTTTCGGAGAACAAAGTGCTGGCCCATCCAGCCAGCGTGGATTCGATTCCGACTTCCGCCAACAAAGAGGACCATGTCTCGATGGGCACCATTTCCGCGCGCAAGTGCCGCAGCATCGTGGCTAATGCAGAAAACGTCGTGGCCATCGAACTGCTCTGCGCCGCCCAGGCGTTGGATCTCTTCACCAACCTCAAGCCGGGCGAAGGCACTATGGCCGCCTATCAGGCGATCCGCAAGCACATTCCCCACCTTGAAAAAGACCGTCTGCTGGCCGAAGACATCGCCGCAATGCGCGCCCTGATGCACTCGGGGGAAATTCTGAATGCCGTCGAACAAAAAATCGGGGCTCTGGATTAATGCAGAATTCAGGCGCTTTGTGGCTTGACCGAACTCTGAACACGTGTGAGGAATTCGGAGTTTACGAATTCATCCGACTTGATGGAATCCTATGAAAGGCCGAACGACCACAGAGGACGCAGGGAGCGCAGAGATAACGGTTTAAATACGGATTATCCCTCTGTGACCTCTGTGATCTCTGTGGTCTTAAAATCCTTATGATTCTCTCAAACTTGATTTTTGCGAATTCTTCAGCATTGGGGCCAATCCTCCGTGTCCGCGCGGCATAAAACCTATATCGCCGTTTCAATTGCAGCAGTTTCATTATTGGCCGCTGCGCTGGTCGGCGCCTATCTTTATCTGCCCCGTTATGTCGAGACGCGGCTGATCCCCGAACTGGCCCGCACCGCCGGCCTTGACGCAAACAGCGTACGGGTCGGCCGCATCGGCTTTTCCGGCGCCGAACTGGGTCCGGTTCAGCTCGATGGTCCCGGCGGCCCTGTGCTGATGCTCGAGCGCCTGGCCCTGGACTACACGCCGGCCGCCCTGCTGCAGCGCCGCATCGGCCGCATCCGGCTGCAGGGGTTGCGCGTTTCCCTGCGGATTGCCGACGGCGCGCTTTTCCTGGGCGATACACGCATTGCACCGGCGGAAACGGCGCCCGGCCGATCCCGTGAGCCCGTCAAAATCCCCACGCTGCCGTTCCGGCAGCTTACCGTTGACGATGCCGTTCTGGAGATCGCCTGGGACACGCGGCGCCTGCAGGTGCCTTTCAGCGGCAGCGCGGAGGCAAGCGGATCGGAGGAAGGGCGTTGGACCGCCGCGGTGGGCCTCACGCCCGGCCGGAGCCGCCTGTATGCGACAGCCGCGCTCGATGCGCCCGGGGGCCGCGTGCATCTTGAAATCAAGGAGCTCCGAGCGCCGATCGAGGATTGGGTCGATTTCGTTCCCCCCGGGACGTTCCCGGTCCCGCCCCGCTCCGTTCGCGGCCAACTCGCCGCGCGGGGCGGCGCCGCCTTGAATTTGAACCCTTTGACCCTCGGCGCCGCAGAGGCCCAAATTGCTGTCGAAAAGCTCGACCTGGCGTGGGCGCCGCCGGCCGAACCCCCAGGCACCGCGAACACGCCTCCACCGCCGGTCGGCGCGCGCCTGGAAGCTGCCGCCTCGCTTTCCGGAGACCAGACGCCGGACGGCTGGATGGGGCGTTACACGGTCGAAATTGGGGACCTGAACGCTAGCCGGGCGCAAAGCACCTTGCGCAGCCCGCAGTGGCGTTTCTCCGGTGAAGCACTGCTGGGTGGCGCGCTGCGCATCGACCTCAAGGGCGAAGGTGTCGATGCCGTCCTGCAGCACGAAACGACCGCGCTGACCGTACCCCACACCCTGGTCGCCGCGGAAATCCGGCGGTCCGCCTCCGGGTTCGGGGTCCAGGGCCGGGGGGAAGTCCAGGGCGCCGAGCTGGTCGATTCGGACCATGAACTGCGCATGCGCGATATCGCCGTCGCGCTGCCGTTTGCCTGGCCCGCCGCCGGTCCTGCGCCGGCGGCCCGAAGGCTGGACATCGGCCGCAACGGCGTGCAA
>JAEYRZ010000011.1 GCA_023435265.1 Pseudomonadota bacterium | reverse complement strand
AGATGAGCGAAAGCAGGGCAGCGGAGCCGAAATTGGGTGTCAACGGTTTCGGCCGCATCGGCAAACTGACCGTCTGGCATCACATCAAGCGCAAGTATTTCGGTGAAATCATCGTCAATCTCGGCCGCACGGCGGGCAAGAGCCTCGACGACATCGCCCATTACCTGCAGCGCGATTCGACCTATGGTTCGCTGCACGGCTATCTTTACGGCTGCGATGCGAAACCGCTGGTTTCGGAGTTGAACGAGCGTGAGGGCAGTCTGCTGGCGGACGGCGTGAAATTGCGTTTTCTGCGCAGCGCGCGCCATCCGGGCCAGATCGACTGGGGTGCTCACGGCGTGCGCCTGGTGCTCGACACCACGGGCCAGTTTCTGGACCCGACGCTGGGGGCCGATTCGGCCAAGGGCGCGTTGCGCTCGCATCTGGCGGCCGGCGCGGACAAGGTGATTCTCTCGGCGCCGTTCAAGATCAAGTCCAACGATGCCGCCATGCCCGAGGACGCCGTCACCACGGTGATGGGGATCAACGAGCATGCCTATGATCCGCGCCGCCACAAGCTGATCTCGGCGGCCTCGTGCACGACCACCTGCCTGGCGCACATGGTCAAGCCGCTGCTCAACGCCTTCGGCGCCCAGCGCATTTTATCGGCCTCCATGGCAACGGTGCATGCGGTCACTAGCTCGCAGGAGGTGCTCGACCGGCTGCCGGGCAGCGGCAAGAGCGATCTGCGCAAGAACCGCAGCATTCTCAACAATATCATCCTGACCACCACCGGCGCGGCCAAGACGCTGGCCCTGGTCATCCCCGAGATGGTGCGCATCGGCTTCATCGCCGAGTCGGTGCGCATTCCGGTCGCCACGGGCTCTTTGATCATCCTGATGCTGAGCATCCAGGAAGAACGGGGCGGGCCTTTCGTCACCCGGCAGGCGATCAACGCCATATACGCGCAGGCCGCGGCCCAGGACATCAACCGCTACCTGCGCTACACCCAGGAACAGAATGTATCCGGTGACATTATCGGATTGCCCGGCGCCGCCGTGGTCATCGAAGGCCACGAGACCCATACCCGCACAGCCGAATTGAACATCGAACTGAGCGAAATCGCCATGATTCCGGAATCGTTGCTGAAGTCCCTGGAAAGCACCGTCGTCCGCCCCCAGGTGACCCAGGCGGTCGTCTACGGGTGGTACGACAACGAGATGGGCGGCTATGTGAGCCTGCTGGGCGACCGCACGGTTTCGATCGCCGAGGATATGGGCGGGAAAACGGTCGCGGTCTCCGGCGCATCTCAGCTGGCCGGGGAACTGCGCGAATTGGCGCACTGACCTGTCATGCCGCGAATACTTTGCTTCTTCGCAGTATGGACAGCCGATTGCCGGCAAGAAGCGGGTTCGGCGATGTGAACCCCATCTTCACGGGAGAATAAATTGCGGCGATCAGCGCGCATTACATTTTGTAAAGGATCCTGACAATCCGCTGCATCGCCGAGAACCCAGGCGCAATCATAGGGAACACGTCAAGTACAGGAGTGTGCAGGTATTTACTGCGCCTGCCGGCATGCACCGCGCTGGCATATGTTTTGAAGGTTTGAAGAGAAACCGGATATCAGCTTCCGTGCAGGTGGGCTATGCGACACCCCGTGCACCCAATTGCGGATTGTTCCCAAGACAGGGCAGGATAATCGCCTCTCCATGCGAAAGCTTCGGGAACAGTTTCGCTTGACCTCGATAATGAAAACGTTTACATTGGCTCAGGCTTTATCAAACTAAGAATTCTTTAGTGTCGAACACACTGATGAACTATTAGAAATAATGATGATCGGCCTTTAGTGTAAGCACTTACATAACTTTCTGAGTTCGAGTTGCCTGACGATCTGAAGTTTTTCAATCCCTCGAAGAATCGAAGGATCGCCCGTGAAACCAATCGCAATTCAAAATGGTGCCGAGCTCACAATTCCATCGATCGCAGTCCCCCCGAACACCCGCTTTCCGGAACGGGTTCGTTACAGAACCCGGAAGCGGATCACGAAGACATCCCTTCGGCACGTTCCCATCCATCGGATGAGGCTTCACCATTATGGTATCAGCCACCCTGCCGAAACGGCTGAGTCCGTCCCGGCAACGAATAGAGCGATGCCCGAGGCAGGAACTACTCAATCCAAAGAAGGAGGAAGTGTATGCGAAAGAGCAAAGTGAAGATCCTTATGACGGTATTCTGTATTCTGCTCATTGCAGCAGGATCGTCCTGGGCAGAAAAGATCAAGGTCGGCTATCTTCACACTCTGGCGGTAGACGGGCAGTTCTGGATCGCAATGGAGAAGGGTTTCTTCAAGAGTCAGGGTTTGGAAATGGAACCGATCAAATTTACTTCAGGGATTCCCCTGATGCAGGCTTTGAGCGGCGGAAGCGTGGACGTCGCCATCATGGGGGCCGTCATATCGAATTTTCCGGCCCAGGGTGTCGGCAAAGTATTCCTGGTGAACGATATCGAATATGATACGGCCATGCTTTTTGCGCGTCCTGAGGCAGGCGCCAAGAACATTCAGGCGGTTAAGGGCAAAAAGATCGCGACGGTCAAAGGGACGACCGCACACGTATTCCTGCACACGGCGCTGAAGAACAACGGAATCGATTCAACCAAGCAGGTTGAAATCGTCAGTATGGACATGGCCGGCGCCGTTTCCGCATTTATCACCGGAGCGGTGGATTACGTCGCGACCTGGAGCCCCTTCCATGTCACCATCCGGCAAAAAGTCCCCGGGGCCGTCATGCTCAGCTCGGCCAAGGAATTCTATCCCGCTGCCGCTATCATGGGCGGATGGGTCGCGACCAACGAAAATTACGACCAGAACAAGGAGATGCTGAAGAAAATAATCCGGGCCTGGATTCCGGCCAACGATTATATGGTCAACAACCCGAAGGAGGCGTTGGAACTGATTCACCGGGCAGCGTACGCCGATATCCCGATGGCCGATCTTGAGGCCAGCTGGAATGCCATGAAGGTCAACACCTCCCAGCAGTGGCTGCCCCTCTATAAAGACGGAACGGTGGCCAAGTGGATCGGCCAGGTCCAGAAGGTTTTCGTCGAAATCGGTTCGATACCCAAAGTGGTACCCCCCGAAATGTTCTTCGATCCAAACCTGTACCTGGAAGTCGCCAAATAGAACGCCGAATCCGGAGCGGGGAACGATCAGTGTTCCCCGCATTCAGGCCCTGGTTCGACATGACAGACAAGCAGCGGGGGCAAATGAACGTCGGTACCCAAAGGGAACGTGATCCCCAGAAAGTTCTAAAGGCACGACACAAGCGCGAAAAGCTTGAAAAAACGTTTTATTTCATCCTTTCCTTTGTCCTGGTCATCCTGGTCTGGGAAGTCGGCCGGGCCACCCACCTGATCAATCCCCGGCTGTTTCCGTCGTTTCCCTCCGTAATCAAAGCATTTATCGACCTCATGTCGGACGGATCCCTGATACGGCATATTTCAGCCAGTTTTCTGCGCGTCATCATCGGCTTTTCCATCGGCATCGCGGCCGCGGTCGTACTCGGATTTCTGATCGGATGGTTTCGCATCATCCGGCTCATCGTGGACCCGCTGGTCAGCTTCTTCCGGGCCCTGCCGCCCATCGCGCTGATTCCGCTCATGATCATCTTTTTCGGCATCGGAGAAACGTCCAAGATCATTGTGTTGACTTATGCCTCTTTTTTCCCGGCCCTGGTCGTAATCTATCAGGCCCTCGTCGGACTGGACCCGATTTACGGCAGAGCGGCGCAGACGCTGGGCGTGAACAATCGGGAAATGTTTCGGCTGATTATCCTGCCGCAACTATACCCGCACATCATCACGGCCTGCCGTGTGTCCCTCGGGGTCTGCTGGGCCACCCTCGTGGCGGCTGAGCTGATCGCCGCCCAACAGGGGATCGGCGCCATGATGGTAGACGCCCAGAATTTTTTCCAGATGGCGCCTCTGGTCCTCGGGGTGCTGCTGATCGGAGCAATTTCCCTGATTATGGACAGCATCGTGCGGGCAATCGAGCGCCGCGCGACGGCATGGCAGGAAAAGCGTGTATGACCCCACTCGAGCATATCAAGGCACTGCATTCCGAGCACCGTTCAAAGGGCATCCTCGTCGATAATGTCGGCGTTACCTTTCACAGCGCCCAGGGTGCTTTCGAAGCACTCCGCAATGTTAACCTCCACATCGCGCCCGGCGAGTTCATTTGTGTCGTCGGGCCGTCCGGTTGCGGCAAGACCACCCTGCTGAACGTGCTGGCAGGTTTTCTCCGTCCGACCGGCGGTCGCGCGTATCTCGACGGCAAGGAAATCAAAGGCCCGGGGCCGGAGCGTGGTGTGGTCTTCCAGCAGTATGCCGTATTTCCCTGGCTGACGGTGCGCGAGAATGTGGCTTTCGGACTCAAACTGTCGGCCAACAAGGGAAAGGTAGAGCAATCCGAAGCGATCGTGGATCACTTCATTGAGCTGGTCGGGCTTAAAGATTTCAAAAATTCCCTTCCCAAGGAGCTCTCCGGCGGGATGAAGCAGAGAGTCGCCATCGCCCGTTCTTACGCGGTCAATCCCCAGGTGCTGCTGATGGATGAACCCTTCGGTGCGCTCGACGCCCAAACACGGCAATTCATGCAGGAATCCTTGATGGAGATCATGGAAAAGGAGAAGAAAACCGTCGTTTTCATCACGCACGGCGTCGAAGAAGCCACTTTTTTGTCCACGCGGGTCGTTGTGATGGCAACCCGGCCGGGGCGCATCCGCGAGATCATTCCGGTTGAAATTCCTTTTCCGCGTGAAGCTTCGGTCAAGACCAGCCCGGCATTTGTGCGTTTGCGGCGGGACATCGAAAAAGTGGTGCGCGAGGAATTCAGAAAGCAGAGAAACGAAGGCACCGTTCTCAAAGAGGCGGTCAAGTGAAAGGATATTGCGCATGCGTGCTCTTGTAACCGGCGGGGGAGGATTCATCGGATCGTACTTGATTCCCAAACTGCTGGAGCGCGGCTTCGAGGTGGTCGTTTTCGACCTGGCGGCCGAACCTGCCGCGCTCAAACCCGTCTGGAACGCCATCACCTATGTCCGCGGCGATCTTGGCTCTGCCGCCGATCTGTATCGGGTCATGCTCAAACACGACATTACGGACGTGTTTCACTTGGGGTCGATTCTGGCAGGGCCCTGCGAGGCGGACCCGATCCTGGGGTTCAAAGTCAACTTCGGTTCAACGCAGACCCTGCTCGATGCCGCCCTGAATAAAAAAATAAACCGCTTCATCATGATCAGTTCGATCTCCGTATTCGGTCGCGATGTCTGCGAACCGGTGCGCGACAGTGCGGTCAAGAACCCGGAGACCATTTACGGGCAGACCAAGCTGGCCTGCGAGAATTTACTCAAATGGTATCATCGAAAACATGCGCTCGACACGCGCGCTTTGCGTTTCACATGGGTTTTCGGACCGGGACGGACGACCGGGATCACGGCTTTGTATTCTTCGGCGATATTGGACGCCATCGCGCGGCGCACGCCGCTGACGGTGCCCAACCCCGATGAAACGGGCGATTGGCTCTACGTCAAGGATGCGGTGAAAGCGATTCTGCGCCTCTATGATGCCGCCGAACCGAAGCAACGTATATATAACATTGCCGGAGGCGTTCACTCCATCCGCGAGGTGGTTGCACTAGGAAACAAGATCGAGCCGCAAGCGAAAATACAGCTCCTCGAAGGAGGCGCCAACCAGTCTCCTTACCCTGCCGGCTACGACGACCAACCGGCCCGGCGGGAACTGGGGTGGTCCCCCGACTATGATTTGGAATCCGCTGTTCGCGAGCACATCGAAATCGTCGCCGGTCGACGGCAGGCATAAACGAAAGGGGTTCTCTATGAAGGAAGTACTTTTGGATTATGGCGATTCCAAAATGCGGGTGGAACTGCCCGACAGCGCATATGTATTCAAACTGGCTGATTTGGACGCGGACCCACCGGGGGTCGATCCGGCCGCAGCGCTTCGAAAAGCGTTGGACGCTCCACTCGGACTGCCGCCGCTCAAAGAATTGGGCGGGCCGGACAAGAAAGTAGTGATCGGTTTCCCCGACCGCGTCAAAGGCGGCAGTCATGCGCAAAGCCACCGCAAGACGGCATTGCCCATGATTATTTCCGACCTGCTGCAGGCCGGAACGAAGATGGAGAATATCACCCTGCTGTGTGCTGTCGGACTTCACCGCCAAAACACATACGAAGAGTGGTGCGGCTACTTGGGGAAAGGGCTCGTGGACGCCTTCTGGCCGGACAGGATCGTGAACCACGACGCGGAAGCGCCTGACTTGTGCGATTTCGGCGCAGACGAGATGGGCAATGTCGTTCAGGTGAACCGTCTGTTCCATGATGCGGATCTGTGCATCGTGCTCGGGCACGTCGCCGGCAATCCGTACGGGGGCTACAGCGGGGGTTACAAAATGCTGGTCACGGGGCACACCGGCTGGCGGTCGATCGCCTCACATCACAATCCCCAGACCATGCACCGCAGAGACTGGCTCGGTGCTTCGACGAAATCGCATATGCGCAAACAGTTCAGATCGATTGGAGAGGCCATCGAAAAGCACCTGGGAAAGCGCATATTCGCCGTCGATGCCGTGCTGGGAAAGAAATCGCAGATTCTGGGGGTCCAAGCCGGAGCACTCGACCAGGTGGAAGCGGCGACCTGGCCGCTTGCCGACCGGCGCACCAACTTTGCGATCGCGATGAACGAACCCGCCGACATTCTGGTCATGGGGGTGCCGCGCAATTTTCACTACGGCCCGGGCATGGGGACCAATCCGTGCCTGATGAGCCTGGCGATCGGGGGGCAGCTGTCGCGCTGCTGGAACACCGTGCGCGAAGGCGGCGTCATCATCGCGGCCTCGGTCTGCGATGGGTGGTTCAATGACCGTTGGTTCCCTTCTTACGCCGAAACCTATGACGCCCTGCAGAAGTACTGCTCGATTCCCGAGTTCCTCGGGTCGGAGGATATGCTGCGCATCGCAACGAAATACGAATATCGATTTTTGTACTCGAACTACTATGCGTATCACCCGTTCCACGCCATGAGCATGATCAGCGGCGGAAGTGTTCCTGGAGCGTACATGTCGGCGACCTTCATTGCAGGGGCCAAGGCGCCGTCGTATGCCCGGGGTATGGGATTTATACCGACCGCGACGTTCGGTGAAGCATTACAGAAAGCCAAACGTTACGTGGGTGCCAATCCCCGGATCCTATGCACCCCGGACTGCTTCACGGGCGGTGTCGGCGTACATCTTCATTTGGCAAGTTGAATGATGGCAGACGGACGATCGTCAGCGGCATTTCAAAGCCCGCCGGAACCATCGCGCAGCACGGCGTCGCTTCCATTGTGCCGAAGATTCACGCTTCGCCGGTACAGCCAGGCGACCCAAAGAAAATGAACAGGCCGAAATGAACAAGCAAGGAAGTCGTCGGCGCGAGCACGCGTCTGCCGCGCACTGCATCAGCAAGATGACGATGAAGGATATTTCCCGGGAGTCAGGGGTTTCGATCGCAACCGTATCAAGAGCGATTCACTTCCCCCATTTGGTCCGGCCCGAAACCCGGGAACGCATTTATCTGGTAATGAATAAGCTGAATTATGTTTACAACGCCACCGCCGGAGACCTTTCAAGAAATCGCTCGTCGATCATCGGCGTGATTATTCCCACCTCCAAAAGCCTCATTTTCTCAAGTTCGCTGCTTGCCCTGCAGGAGATCGCACAGGAAAACAACTATTCTCTGATCGTCGGCAGCAGCAAATACGACACTCGGATCGAACGTAAATTGCTTCAGCAATTCAGGGAAAGGCGCCTGGCGGGAATGATTCTGACCGGATTTGTCATCGGGCAGGAGTCTTCGATAAAAGAAATCGTCGACAGCGGCATGCCCTGCATCGTCATTTGGGACAAACTGGACGCGGGTGATTTAAGCTATGTGGGATTCGACAATTTCAGGGCCACATACGCAATGACGGAGTACCTTGTCGGCCTTCGACACCGCGACATCGGACTCATCATCGGTCCCTACAGCAAAGTCGAACGCGTCAGCAAACGTCTGGACGGATTCAAGGCCGCGCTGGCGTCGCATGGACTGACGTTCCACCCGGAATGGGTTTTGGAAAAGGAACCCACACTCATGGACGGCAAGGAGGCCATGAATACCCTGCTCTCGCTTCCCGAGCGGCCGACGGCCGTTTTTGCCGCCAGCGACACCCTCGCCCTGGGGGCCATGGCCGCCATCCGCGAAGCTGGTTTAAGGATTCCGGAAGACATTTCGCTGGCCGGATTCGACGATGTCGATGTCGCCGCATACTGCAATCCGCCGCTGACCACGATACGGGTTCCGGCCTATGAAATCGGCCTGAAGGCAATGAAGATACTCCTCGAAATGGTGAACAACCCGGCGACTCCTGCCCAACGCTATTGTATGGACACGAGTCTGATCGTACGGGGTTCCTGCAGTGAGCTCAAGGCATAGGACGCCTTTGTCCTGGTAGGGATCGAGCAAGGAGGCTACGCTATGGAAACGATAGGGATCATGGGTTCGGGGGTCATGGGGTTAACCGTGGCGCGCCGCATCCTGGAGGCCGGGTACACGCTGGTCGTTCACGATAAAATTGCCGGCGCAATGGAAAAGGCCGAAAAAATAGGTGCCGTTTGCGCCGACTCTCCACAAGCGGCCGCTTCCATGGCCGATATCATCCTGATGCTGCTGCCCGGACCGGTGGAGGTCGAAGAATGTGTCAGCGGCGATCGCGGACTCCTGAGCGGGGCGCGCCCGGAAATGGTCATCGTCGATATGAGCACGATCGATCCCGTTACCACGCGGCGCATGGCGCGGCTTGCAGAACAAAGAGACGTCTCATATCTCGATGCCCCGGTACTCGGCCGTCCTGCCACCGTCGGTATGTGGGCCTTGCCGGTCGGGGGAAGTGCGACCGCGATCGAACGATGCCGTCCGATATTTCACTGCTTCGCTAAGAACGTGATCCATATCGGCGATTCCGGCAGCGGACACAAAGTGAAGCTTTTGAATCAACTGATGTTCGGGGCGATCAATGCAATGACGGCCGAAATGATGGCGATTGCATCCAGGGTCGGTGTTTCCCCGGCGGTTCTGTACGATACCCTCACCGCCAGCCAGGCGGGGACGATAAGCAATCTCTTCAAGGAATTAGGAAGGCGGGTCGCAGTGGAAGACTACGCCGACCCGACGTTCACCGTGGATCTGCTCATCAAAGATGTCAAACTCGCGGTTCAAATGGCCTGCGACCATGACGCACCTCCGATTCTGGGGAGAACAATAGACTGGATCAACGAAGTGTCCCGTGCCCAGGGCCACGGGAAAGAGGACACTTCGGTCATGTGGCGAACCTTTCTCCGAATCTGGAGCGGCAAGTCAGCCTGAACTCATGAGACCCCGTGCCGTGAGCCCCTCAGGTATCGCTGAGTTAAATTCTTCGTACCGCAGCGGGCTTTCCGTCGAAGATCTATCCCGATCCTCCATCCAGTCCGAGACGCAGGTTGTTGACGACGCAATAACCTGAAACCGCCAGGCTGAGGTGCTGCCAGAGGGCGCGCGGCCGTGTCCGGGTTCCAAGGAGGGTCTTTTCCCGTGGAAGGGCATGGGTGATCATGGGATGCAGGAGCATCCAGATGGTGAAGTAAAGGTCGACCGCCCTTTCATCGGGATGCTCGCCCAGGATCGGGTTCAGCTCGCGAAAGCGGTCGGGATTGCGGGCCGTTTGCAGCGTCTGGCGGTGGTCGATGGCATTCAATGCCTCCCAGGCCGCCTCCCTGGCAATCTCGCCTGCGGTCCAGGAGGCGAATGCACGGCGCCCCCAGGCGATCATGCGTGCAGACAATGCGCCGTTCCCGGGGGCACATCCGAACCCTGTTCTGGAAACGAAACTCATGTTCAACTCCCGCCGGCGGTCAAGCCGGGCGCGAACGGTGATAGATCGCTTCGAGCAGTTCGGCGGACGAGGCGGTTTTGACGAGAAACCTCTCCGCGCCCGCCTGAAGCATGGCGCGGGCGAGCTGTTCGTCGCCGAACATCGACAGCCCGATCACCCGTATTTCGGGCCACTCGAGCTTGATGCGCCGCGTGGCTTCGATGCCGTCCATGCCGGGCATGGAAACATCCATGACGATAAGATGAGGTTTGAACTGCCGGGCGAGTTCGATGGCCTGATGCCCGTCGGCCGCTTCACCCACCACCTGGATGTCGGGCTGGCCTGCGATCAACTTGATCAGTCCCTGGCGCATCACCTGATGATCGTCGGCGAACAGCACCCGGATGCTGTCGACCGGTTCAAACCGTCCGGGTTCCGGATGGACGACGGGCCGGACGGCGGCAGGCGCTTTCGGTTGACGCAGCCCGCGTCCCTTGGCCCAGGCGGAGGGAACGACCAGGGTGAAGCGGCTGCCGAATCCCGGAGCGCTTTCGATGACGAGGTCGCCTCCGATATAGCGGGCGCGTTCCCTCAGGCTCAGAAGACCGAGGCCGGCAGTGGGCGTGGACGACTCGATGATGCCGGGGTCGAATCCGCGGCCCCGGTCGCTGACGGTGATGTCGATGCTGGTATCCGTTTCGCGAAGGGTCACGGCCGCCCGCCGTACTCCGGAATGCTTGACGACATTGAACAGTAGTTCCTGAATGGCGCGGAAAATGAAAATGCGGAACGACAAGTTTTCAAAAGAATAGGGCAGGTCGGCATTCAGGAGGACATCCAGCCCGAACTGCTTGTCGAGCTGCTGGAGCAGCGAGCGCAGCGCAGTGAGCAAGTCGGTGTGGTGCACTACGATGGGGCTCAGTTCATGCGAAAGATGCCGCGATTTGCTGATCGATTCCGCCAGCAGCTGCTCGACATGGGCGAGGATGGAGTCGGACGGCAGGTTCTGGCAAAAGGCCTGAAGCTGAAACCGGGCGGCCGCCAGGATCTGCTGCAGGTCGTCATGCAGAAGTTGAGAAATCCGCTGTCTTTCCCGTTCTTCGGCCTCGATCAACTCCACTGCCAGGGCCTGAAGCTGCCTGGCCCGGCTCTCGGCAAGCTCGGTGCGTTCGGCTACGCGCTGTTCAAGTGTCTCGTTCAATCGCCGGATTGCTTCCTCGGCAAGCTTGCGTTCGGTGATGTCCAAACCGATGCCGGCCACATAACGGGTGCCGGACGAGTCGTGCAGCGGAAAATTCGAAATCATCCAATAGCTGATGGTGCCGTCCGCCCCCGTCCATTTTTGAGTTTGGGCGACGGCCCGCCCGGCGCAGATGGCCTTCTGATCGCAATCGCGCAACCGGGCGGCGAAATCAGGAGAAAACAGATCGTCATCTTTCTTGCCCAGCACCTCATCGTTCGTGCGGCGGAAATGTTTTTCGGCGGTTTTGCTGATGGATACATAACGCCCCTGGTCATCTTTGATCCAGGCGATGGTCGGGCTGTTGTCCATGAAGAGTCTGAATTTCTCTTCGCTGTCGTGCAAGGCCGATTCCGCGCGCCTGCGATCGGTGATATCCAGGCCCGAGGAAATGATGGCCGGTCGGCCCTGGATGTCAATGACGGCCGCCGACAGCATGCGCGTTTTGACTTCTCCTTGCTTGGTCCTGATCCGGCTTTCGCAATTGTCCGTCTTTCCAAAGGCATCGAGGTCTCTGATCATTTCGCACCGCTCCTGTTCGGTGACGAAACCGAGTTCCAGCGATGTTTTGCCGATGATTTCTTCGGCCGGGTAACCGGTCAGCTCGCAATAAGCCCTGTTGACCATCAGGTATTTTCCGGTTGCAACATCCGTGATGCATAAAAAACCGGGGCTCTCATGGAACACCTGGGAAAATTTTTCTTCGCTGCGCCGCAGGGCTTCTTCGGAACGTTTGCGATCGCCGACGTCCCGGATGATGCTGATCAGGATCGGTTCATTTCCGATTTCGGCATGCTTCGAACTGACTTCCACGAAGAACGTGCGGCCATCCTTGGTAACGTGTTCGGTTTCGAAAAGGATGCCCTTCGACTTGGCTTCTGATAACTGATCGCCGATCAGATGCCGGGTTGAAGGCGCCCGAAGGTCCGAGATCGACAAGGACAGCAGTTCCGGATGACTGTACCCGTAAATTCTTACGGCCGCCTGGTTGGCTTCGAGAATTCGCCCATCTTCTTGACGGATGAACAGGATGATGTCGCGGCTTTGGTCCTTCAGCAAGTCGTAGCGCAGATTGAGCTGCTCGCGTTCCCCGATTGCGGTGATGTCGCGCACGATCTCGATGGCGCCGATGCAGTCCCCGTAGGCGTCGAAGATCTTTCGGGCTGTATTCCAAAGTGTGCGCACTTTTTGTCCCAGGAGAATGCTTTCCACCTCGGACTCCAGAATTTCATGCTCCTTTTTGACATATTTGTAAGCGTTCGCAATACGCTCATCCCAGTCCAACGCAAGGTCGATGAGCATCGGCCGGCGGATGCCGTAAAATGGCAGTGCATATTCGTAGTCCCCTTTGCCAACGATATCGGCGGGCGCAATGCCGGTCAGGCGCTCCATGGCGCGATTCCAGGCGGTGACTGTTCCCTGCGGATCGACGGCGAAGCAGGCATCGGGGAAAAAATCGATGAATTTAGATAAATGAAATTCAGACGTGCAGGTCAATGGTTCAGTTGCCTGAGGTCTCATGCGACCTCCCAGTCGAGCGGACATCGGACGATAACAAATACTTATATTTTCAGGCATGCTCGCATAACTGGAACCGGCGGTAAAGGTTTAAATGAAAAACGCAAGACGCTCCGGGGAATGATCCGCTTGAAGCTGTTCTCGATCGACTCGGCCGGGCGGTGGTTACCGGCCCGACAGTGATTTTGGATTCGAGGGCGTTCCTGCCGGCTACGGTTCCCTATACCCGACAAATAAGGAATCGACCTAATTTGATCCTGCTTCGGTTCGCGTGAAAATCGAATCATCCTTTCCACGCCACTCAAACCAAGGACAGGTTCATGCCCGACGATCATCTGCCAGGAGCAGGTGCAATCCAAACAGGCCAGGAGCCGCGACCGCACGACGCGAAGCCCTTTGCCGCTTTACGGCGGCCGCTGCCGGGCTCGCCCACGGAAAAGATGCGCGCCTTTTTGCGCTCGGGAAGGTACAAGGCGTCCGAGATACTGGATGTGTACAGCGGCGAATTCAAATTCATGCCCCTGGGTGATACCGAGACCGCCGATATGCGGCACCAAAAGGAGCGGCGGCGCCACACGCCGGTCGCGGTGGACCAGGGAGCTTCGACAGCACCGCCTCCGCACGCCCTGCAAAACGACGGCTTCGGGGCAGATGCGGACGCAGATGTTGGGTGCGTGAACTGTGGCACGCCGTTCGTCTCACTTGCTCCCAACCTTTGCCTGCACCGCCACGGACGGCATGAAGGCTGCCGCAACTGCATCGATGTCTGCTCGGGCGGCGCAATTCAAGCGGTGGGCCTCACCCCGCATCTGGACCCTGCGGCATGCCTGGGTTGCGGCCTGTGTACGAGCGCCTGTCCGTCGGGCGCACTGCAGTGGCGCGATTCGGGGCCGGGGGCCTGGCTGCACCGGCTGCGCTGTGAAATGAGCGCCCTGACCGACCGGGGAGTATCGCCATGGGTCGTTTTTCAGGAGAAGCCGGCGTCCTCAGAGCAGCTTCCCGCGGAAAGCCTGCAGGTCGTGCGCATCGAGGTGCCGACGCCGGGCGTGCTGGCTATGGACATATTTCTTACGGCCATGGCCCTGGGCGCCGCCGGTGTCATGGTGCTGACCTCGTCGGAACGCCTGGATCTCCTGCGCCCGCAGCTTGAACGTGAAATCCGCTGGACCCGCGCTGTACTCCAGGCAGCGGGAGTGTCCGGGGCAGACATCCGCCTGCAGGATGCCGACGGAACACCAAGCGATCTTGCGGAATCGAAAGCGGGATCCGCGATCCGGCCGGCGCAATATCCGTTCGACCGGCCCAAAAGAGAAATGATTTCCCAGGCGGTTGCGCACCTGCTCGTTCATGCGGGCAGCCGATCCGCCGCCGGACGCCTGCCCTTGGGTGCGCCGTTCGGCGGAGTGTACCTTGACGGCGCGAAGTGCACGCTCTGCATGGCCTGCGCCGGCGCCTGCAAAATGAATGCATTGCAGGCGCTTGGCGGCGAAGCACCCGGCTTGCAGTTCCAGGAGAAGCATTGCGTACAGTGCGGCCTGTGCGCCCGGGTGTGTCCCGAACAGGCGCTGACGCTCATTCCGCGCATCGATCCGGAGGCCTACGGCATGCGTTCGCTGCGGATTCTGCACCAAGTGCAGCCGGCGCGCTGCAGCGCCTGTGGGGCGGTGTTCGCATCCCAAAGGATGATCGACGCCATTCGGGACAAACTGCAGGGGCATTGGATGTATGCGGATCCTGCGGCGCAACGGCGGTTGTCGATGTGCGATCGCTGCCGCGTGCAGGATTTTTTCTTCAATTCTTCATCCGCGAGTGAATGACATGATGCCCGAACCGATGCAGCAGGTTGGACCGGAGGCCGTTCTGGGCGCCGCCATGACCGATACGTACGCGGTGCTGGCCGTCCTTTTGGCCCGCGCGCCGAAACCCGGCTTTCTGTTACAGCTCCGGCATGCCGAATGGCATCCGGGACTGCCCGAAAAACTGAACAGGGCATACGGCGGGCTGCGGCATGCCGCCGGCGTTTATCCGCACGAGGCCGTCGAACGGGAGTTCGAGGCGCTGTTTGTCGGTCTGGGAGCGGGTGAGGTGGTCCCCTATGCCTCATGGTACCGGGAACGGACGCTGATGGCGTTGCCACTGGCCCGGCTCAGGTCGGATTTGAACAAAATGGGGATTGGGCGCCGCATAGGCGTCCATGAAGCCGAGGATCACGCCGCACTGCTCTGCGAGGCGGTGGCGCTGCTGCGCCAGCAGCCCAGGATTACTCCCGAGGCCTATGCCCGGTTCATTCGCGATCACGTGACTTCCTGGATGTTCGACTTCTTCGGCGATGTGTACAAGGCGCCCAGCGTCGGATTCTACCGGAGCGTGGCTTGCCTGGGAAAATGCCTTCTGCAGCTCGAATCGATCGATTCCATGCCTCCGCATACGCCACGAAAAACGCTGCACGAATAAGTACCGCCGAACTGGCCGCACCTTGTTGCCGACCGCCAAATTCGCGAAAGGAGCGTTTATGCAACCGAACAGGAATCAACCCCCACGCCGCTCGTTTATCAAGCGGCTGGCCTTTCTCGGCGGTGCTCTGTTCTTCATTCCAAGGCCTCGGCGCGGCAAAGCGGCGCCGGCGCCGAATAAATCTGAACCGAGCTCAAACGGCTACCGGCTGACGCCGCATATCCGCAAGTACTACGAAACGGCCGCCAAATAATCCATCACCGGGAGAAAGGTCATGATGAAAACCACACATCAGGCGCATCCGCCAAAGCGCACGCCCGCGGAAGCCGAAATGTCCTCCGCAGGCATGGACCGCCGTACGTTCATGCGCCGCTCGGGCCTGGTGATCGGCGGGGGCGCCCTCTTGGGCCTGCTTCCGGCTTCCCTGGTCGCAATCGAGGAGAAGGACAACATCCCCGCGCCCGAAGTCAAAACGGAATTCCGACGCAGCATATGTCCGCACTGTTCGGTGGGCTGCGGTGTGATCGCCGAGATCCAGAACGGCGTCTGGACCGGGCAGGAGCCGGACTTCGAATCGCCCATCAATCTGGGATCCCATTGCACCAAGGGCGCCTCGGTCCGCTACCACGGCATGGGCAGCCGGCGTTTGAAGTACCCGCTGAAAATGGTCGACGGCCGGTGGACGCGCATCACCTGGGATCAGGCCGTCGAAGAGATCGGCGCGCGCTTTTTGAAGATCCGCGAGGAGTCGGGTCCGGATGCCGTCTTCTGGTGCGGTTCGTCCAAGGCCAGCAATGAGGGGGCCTACCTGCAGCGCAAATTCGCCGCATTCTGGGGCACCAACAACTGCGATCACCAGGCGCGCATCTGTCATTCGACCACCGTGGCCGGCGTGGCCAATACGTGGGGCTACGGTGCCATGACCAACTCATACAACGACATGCACAACTGCAAGGCCATGCTGTTCATCGGCAGTAATGCGGCCGAGGCGCACCCGGTTGCCATGCAGCACGTCCTGCGCGGAAAAGAGAATGGCGCCAAGATGATCGTCGTGGATCCGCGTTTCACGCGTACGGCCGCCCACGCCCACCTCTACGTGCGCCTGCGTCCGGGGACCGATGTGGCTTTTACCTGGGGGCTTTTGTGGCATGTCTTCGAAAACGGATGGGAAGACAAGCAGTATATCGCCCAACGCGTCTGGGGCATAGAAGAAATCCGCAAGGAAGTTCAGAAATGGACGCCGCAGGAAGTGGAGCATGTCACCGGCGTGCCGCGCGACACGGTCTACCAGGTGGCCAAAATCATGGCCGAAAATCGCCCCGGCACGCTGGTGTGGTGCATGGGCGGCACCCAGCACCATATCGGCAGCAGCATGACGCGGGCCTATTGCGTGTTCCAGCTGGCACTGGGCAACATCGGCGTGGCCGGCGGCGGCGCCAACATCTTTCGCGGGCATGACAACGTGCAGGGGGCCACAGACGTGGGCCCCAACAGCGACACTCTTCCGGGCTATTACGGCCTGTCCGAAGGGGCCTGGAAGCACTGGTGCCGGGTCTGGGAGGTGGAGTACGAATGGCTCAAGGAGCGTTTCGACACCCGGCGCCAGTATCCGACGGTCGAAGGCAAGCTGATGTACCCGATGTTCATCCCCGGTATCCCTGTGTCGCGCTGGATCGACGGCGTCCTCGAAGACCCGCAGAATCTCTCCCAGGCGAGCAACTTCCGGGCCGTGTTCTTCCAGGGGCATGCCTGCAACAGTCAGACGCGCGGCCCCGAAATCAAGAAGGCGCTCGAAAAACTCGAAGTGGTCGTCATCTCCGACCCGTTTCCCACCCACATGGCCGTTCTGAGCGACCGCCGCAACGACACCTATCTTCTGCCCACCTGCACGCAGCTGGAGACGTACGGTTCGGTGACCGCTTCCAACCGCTCGCTGCAGTGGCGCGAAAAGGCGATCGAACCGATGTTCGAATCGCTGCCCGACCACGTCATCATTTACAAATTCGCCCGCAAGTTCGGCTTCGCCGACCAAATGTTCAAGAACATTAAAGTCAACGGCGAAGAACCCCTGATCGAGGATGTGCTGCACGAAATCAACCGCGGCACCTGGAGCATCGGCTACACCGGCCAGAGTCCCGAACGCCTCAAGATGCACGCCCGCTACCGGGCGACATTCAATACCACGACCCTGCGCGCCGAGGGGGGCCCCTGCGCCGGCGAGTACTACGGACTGCCCTGGCCGTGCTGGGGGCCGCCCGAGATGAAACATCCAGGGACGCCTATCCTGTATGATCCCAGCCGGCCGGTGTCCGAGGGTGGCCTGGTGTTCCGCGCCCGCTTCGGCACCGAGCGCGATGGCGCAAATCTCCTGGCCGAGGGGAGCTGGAGCCGGGGGTCCGAAATCGAGGACGGCTATCCCGAATTCACCTATCAGATGCTGTCGGAGCTGGGCTGGGCCGAGGAGCTGACCGAAACCGAGATGGCCGCCATCCGCAAGGTGGCCGGTACCTCCCAGGATGCACCGTCCACGCAGCTGGAGGGCCAGAGCGAGTCCCAGGCCCACTCCTCGGACGACTTGAACAAGGTGGACTGGAAGACCGACCTGTCGGGCGGCATCCAGCGCGTGGCCATCGCGCACGGTTGCGCGCCATACGGCAACGCCAAGGCGCGCTGCGTGGTGTGGAACTTTCCGGACCCCGTGCCCCTGCACCGTGAACCGTTGTACACACCGCGTTACGACCTGGTCGAAAAGTACCGCACCTACGACGATCTCAAGGTCTTCTGGCGCGTTCCCACGCGCTACTGGTCGATCCAGTCCAGGGACCATTCCGGCGAGTACCCCCTGGCCTTCATCAGCGGCCGCCTGGTCGAATATGAAGGCGGCGGCGCCGAAACCCGCTCCAACGCCTGGCTGGCCAAACTGCAGCCCGAGATGTTCGCCGAAATCAATCCGGCCGACGCCGCCGCCGCCGGCATTCAAAACGGCCGCTACATCTGGCTGGAAGGTCCCGAAGGCGGGCGCATCAAAGTGCGCGCCATGGTCACCGAGCGGGTCGGCCCGGGCGTGGTGTGGACGCCGTTTCACTTCGGAGGCTGGTTCCAGGGCCTGGACTTGAAGGAGAAATACCCGGAAGGCACGCTGCCCTATGTGCGCGGCGAAGCGTGCAACACCGCGACCACCTATGGCTACGACGTGGTCACCCAGATGCAGGAGACCAAGGCCACCCTGTGCCGCATTTACCCGGCCTGAAAGGAGCGTGATTCATGGCGCGAATGAAATTCTTGTGCGATGCCGAACGCTGCATCGAATGCAATGCCTGCGTGACGGCCTGCAACAACGAACATGACGTTCCCTGGGACATGAACCGGCGCCGCGTGGTGACCATCAACGACGGCAGGCCCGGCGAGAAGTCGATCTCCGTGGCCTGCATGCACTGCACCGACGCGCCCTGCGCCGCGGTGTGTCCGGTGGACTGCTTTTACACTACCGTGGACGGCATCGTGCTGCATGACAAGGATCTGTGCATCGGGTGCGGCTATTGCTTTTATGCCTGCCCGTTCGGGGCGCCGCAGTATCCGCAGCAGCAGGCATTCAATGTGCGCGGCAAAATGGACAAATGCACCTTCTGCGCAGGCGGTCCGCTGCCGGACAATTCGATCGAAGAATATCGCAAATACGGCCGCAACCGCATTGCCGAAGGCAAACTGCCCCTGTGCGCCGAAATGTGCTCTACCAAGGCTCTGCTCGCCGGCGACGCAACACTGGTATCGGACATCTACCGCAAGCGTGTGATGAATCGCGGCGGCAGCATGGATACCTGGCGCTGGGCGGCGGCCTATCCGGAGGAGGGTGCACCGTGAACGGGGCAGGCAGATCGAATGCGCCGAGAAAGTGGAGCAGGCCGCATCGCCGGCCTGGTCTTTTGCTGCGGCGGACAAGGAATACAAAATGAGCAGGATACGCAAAGCGGCGATACATCTTTGCCTGGTGCTCCTTTCGGGCGCCTTGGCCGGCTGTTATCGCGCTCCGGACACCACATGGTACACGCCGCACGTCTATAAGGGCGCCGAAGATCCTTTGCGCTCCAAACTGCAGGACGGCGCGGTGCATCAAGCCCTCGAAGCCCGCTTTCAGAGCGTGCAGACCGATCGCTGAGGAGTATATGCCATGTGTCGCAAAATCGTTGCAGCGGCGCTCGCGGCGGCCCTCTTTACGATTGGCGGCTGCCAGCGGATTCAGGAGCCATGGGTCCGGGAGGACCATCCACTGACCGAGGAGCGCGCGCGGACGCCGGGAGCACAACTGGCGCTGCAGCATCGTTTCATGGACGTGCAAACCGATCGATGACATTTCGGAGGTCGGAAGGAGATCGACCATGCACAGGCATCTTGTTTTCTTCCTGGCGGGCGCGTTCGTTCTGAGCGCGCTGGCATTCGCCGCATATCAAAGCGGCGTCAATCCGCGGGCCAATTTCTGGGCCGCAGTGCGCGAGGGCACCACAGGGTATACGGCGGTTTCCAGCCGCGGCCATGCCACGCTGATCCACAACGGAGGCCAGAACTGGCGTGAAATCCGCAACGGGCTGATCGCGGGGATCGCGCCATGGATTCTGGGGGGTGTTTTGGCCGCCATCATGCTGTTTTTCTTCATTGTGGGCAAAGATAAACTGGAAACCCCGCGCACCGGGATCCGGCTGCGGCGCTTCTCGCTTTTCGAGCGGATCCTGCACTGGTACACGGCCTTTTTTTTCATCGTCCTGGCCGTGACCGGATTGAGCAATCTGTTCGGCCGGGCGGTTTTGATACCCCTCTTCGGACCGTTCGCGTTTGCCGCATTCATGCAGTGGGCGTTATGGATCCACAATGTGAGCGGCCCGCTGTTCCTGCTGGGGGTGGTGGTTCAGATGGTCATCTGGTTCAAGGACAACATTCCCAGGAAGCTCGATTTCGTGTGGTTCAAAAATCTGGGCGGCATGGTGGGCAAAGGGCCGCGGCCGCACGCCGAAAAGATCAACGGCGGGGAAAAGGCCTGGTTCTGGGTGATGGTCATGTCGGGTGTGGCGGTGGGCGTGACGGGCGTCATCCTGGATTTTCCGATCTGGAATCAAAACCGGCAGACGATGCAAATCAGTCACGTCATCCATGCCACGGTGGGCATACTTTTCGTGGCGGCCTCCTTCGGGCACATCTACATCGGCACGGTCGGCGCCGAGGGCACATTCGAAGGCATGTGGCGCGGCAGTGTCGACGCCGCCTGGGCCAGGCAGCACCAGGATTTGTGGTATCAGCGGAAGATGAGCGAGGGTTAACAGGCAACCGCTCACGATCCGTCCGGATGGCGCGCTGCGCGGACGAGTGAACGCCCGGGGCGGCTCCGGTCATCTCCACCGGTTCTCAATCGAGCGGGCCGGCGGCGCTGTCCGAATTCGAGGCACTGTCCAGGTGCCGTTCGATGTAGGGGGCGTAATCTTCCACAATCGGATTGTACTTCTGATCCATCAAGGGAGATGAAATGATGAAGTCCGCGGAGGACCGGTTGCAGGCAATGGGAATGTTGTAGAGCACGGCGATGCGCAAAAGCGCTTTTACATCGACGTCATGGGGATGCGGCGTCATTGGATCCCAGAGAAAAATGATCAAGTCGATTTTCCCGTCAACAATCAGGGCGCCCAGCTGCTGGTCGCCGCCCAGCGGACCGCTTTTCAGCTTCAGGATTTCAAAAGGGTAGCGATCGTCGCCGATTTTCTTCTGCAGTGCGGACTCGATCATTTTCCCGGTCGTTCCGGTGCAGATGAGTCTGTGACGCATCAAAGGCCGGCAGTTCCAATCCACCCACTCGATGAGATCTTTCTTGCGGTTGTCGTGCGCCACGAGCGCTATGTTTTTTACCTCGTCCATCATGCCTCCCGTCTGATCCTATGATTTCAATCCCCTTGGATTGACAAGGGCACAATATAATGAGTGGTCGCCGGGGGGCGAGGGGGCGCCCCTCATTATCCTTGATCGGATGGGTCGGCCGAAGGTTCGGAAGTGCACACCGGCGCAACCGTGACATGGGGTTTTCACCAAAGAGGGCACAGAGAACACAGAGAAAACAAAAGAAGACCCCGCTGTGACCTCTGTGCGCTCTGTGGTGATCAATCGGCTGAGCACGGCGCAGCCTGCTGGCGGTGTATTCCGTAGATGGCCTTGAGCAGTAAAGAAGATGATGCTGTCTTGCTCAGGAACGTTTCGGCGCCGGCGTCGCGCATGGTTCTGGCGATATGTTCGTCT
This sequence comes from Pseudomonadota bacterium, assembly GCA_023435265.1. Classification (GTDB taxonomy): domain Bacteria; phylum Desulfobacterota; class Desulfobacteria; order Desulfobacterales; family Desulfosarcinaceae; genus UBA2230. The sequence goes on along the minus strand of JAEYRZ010000011.1, from coordinate 16,179 downwards.
TCGTGCATCGAAAGTCCGATCACGCGGACATTGGGCAATGCGGCTTTGATCTGCCGGGTGGCTTCGATGCCGTCCATTTCCGGCATCGAGACGTCCATCACCACCACATCCGGTTTGAGTTGGCGGGTCAGTTCGAGCGCCTCCCGCCCGTTGGCCGCTTCACCGATCACGGAAATATTGGGTTTGCCGGAAATCAGGCGAATCAATCCCTGGCGCATCACCTTGTGATCGTCGGCAAACAGAACCCGTATATCCGTTCCTTCGGCCAGGGGGCGGTGCGTGGGGCGTCGGACTCCGTAATCCTCAGGCGCAGGTTCCGCGACGCGGGCGGATTCAGCGGGCCCCCCCAGCGGAACGCTCAGGGTCAAACGGCTGCCGGCGCCTGGGGTGCTTTCGATGCTCAGTTCGCCGCCGATATAACTGGCGCGCTCCCGCAGACTCAACAGGCCCAAACCTCCGCTGGGAACGGCTTTTTCCAGGATCGCGGGCTCGAACCCTTTACCTGAATCGCACACCGAGACGTTGATGCGGTTTCCCGCGATGGAACAACCGACGGCGGCGCTGCGTACACCGGCATGCTTGACGACGTTGAACAACAGTTCCTGAACGGCTCGAAACAGAAAAACACTCAGCGGTGCGCTTTCGACATGCAGAATGCTCGTTCTTTCCAGCGCTACCCGCAGCCCGTACTGTTCGCCCATTTTCCGCGCCAGCCACTCCAGAGCGGCATTGAAACCCGATTGGTGCAGCACCGCCGGGCTGAGCTCGTGGGAGAGATGCCTTGACTTGCGGATGGATTCTTCCAGCAGTCGTTCGACTTCTTCCAGTTCACCCGTCGGGTGGTGGGCCGAGGCGGACTGCAAAACGAATCTTGCGCCGGCGAGCAACTGCTGGAGGTCTTCGTGCAGAAGGCCGGCGATACGCCGGCGTTCGGTTTCCTCGGCTTCGATCAACTCCACCGCCAACGCCTGCAGCTGCCGGGCCCGGGACTCGGCCAACTGGGTGCGCTCGGCAACACAGCGCTCCAGGTTCTCGTTCCACTTCTGCAATGACGCTTCGGCCTCCTTGCGCGCGGTGATATCTTCGGTAAAGATCACGATGCCGGCGACCGCGCCTTTCTCGTCGCGCCACGGTCTCAGCTCCCATCTCAACCACTGCACCGAGCCATCCGCACGCACGAACCGGTCGCCCTCATTGCGGATCACTTCACCGGCAAGCGCCCGGCGGTGCATGCCCTTCCATTTTTCGGAGATCTCCGGGAAGACCTCGTAGTGGGAGAGCCCGATCAGATTGCGCTCTCCCAGGCGATAATCGTTCAACCAGCGCCGGCTGACGCTTATGTAGCGCATCTCGCGATCGAACATGGCCAATGACGCCGGTGCGTGTTCGATGAACAGACGCAGCCGTTCCTCGCGTTCGCGCAGCGCCTTTTCCATTTTCTTGCGTTCGGTGATATCGAGCACGAAGGCGAGTATTTCACCGCGATTGCCCGGCATTCGGATCTCGGTGTTCAGCACCGGAACGTGCGTTCCGTCGGGGCGCACATATTCCTTCTCATAGGTATCGCTCACGCCGCGTTTACGCAGCTGGGCCAGGGCGCGGTCGTTTGCAGGCAACCACTCCGGCGGTGTTCGTTTGCGCCAGTCGACCTCACCCGACAGAAGCTCGTCGCGGGTGTGCCCGATAATCTTCAGGTAGTAATCATTGGCCACGATGACCTCCCCCTCGGCAGTGCCGATGACGACACCGATGCCGCCGATGCGCTGGTCGAACAATGTTTGCAACCGACCGTACGCCATCCGAAGTTCTTCTTCGGTGCGCTTGAGCTTTTCAATGTTCATGGCCATGCCGAGCCAGCGCACGATGCTTCCGGACGCATCGCGAATCGGACGGCCGATCACCCGAAACCACTCATAATGACCGTCATGCCGGCGGACGCGGTATTCCAGGTCATAAGGCGCCTTTCCCTGCACGGCGGCCTCCCAGGCAGTCAGGGCTCGCGACCGATCGTCCGGATGCAGCAACTTGTTCCAGCCTGTGCCGAGATGTTCGTTAAGGGGCACGCCGGTGTAGTCGACCCACTGCTGGCTCTGATAATCGCAGTGGCCGTCCGGCCGCGTGGTAAACACCATTCCCGGTATAGACTCCAGCGTCTGGCGGTAGAACGACTCGCTTTCACGCAGCGCTTCCTGTTCCTGCTCACGTTCGGTGATGTCCATGACGACCCCGTGCTTATGAAGCGGGCGGCCCTCGGGATCGAATTCGATCACACCGCGCAGCATGACCCAGCGGATCTCCCCGCTGGGAAGGATGATGCGGTGTTTGCTGTTGAATTCGGGCTGCTTGGTTCGATCGAGGCAGGCATTGACTTCGGCCAGAACGCTTGGGCGGTCCTCAGGGTGCACGACCGCGGGAATGCCGTCGTTCAGCGGCAGCACATCGTCGGGAGCCAAGCCATGGACGACACGGAACCCCGGCGACCAGTAGTCTTCGCCCGTCTGGAAATTACGCGAGTAGGTGCCGATGCGCGCCGCTCCGGCTGCCAGCTCGAAGCGCTTGTTGGTTTGGCGCAGCGCCTCTTCATTGCTTTTGCGGTCGGTGATATCCTGGATGATCGTCAAAATCCGGCATTCATCGTCTGCTTCAAAGGGGGTGGTCGAAAGCAGCGCCCTGCGGATCCGATTCGATTGGGTGCGGATATCGGTCTCGATTTCGCCGCCCGCGTTTGCCTCCCGGCATCCGCGGGCAACGATCACCCCGAGATCGAACGAACTTTTTCCGATGACCTCGCCAAGCGTGTAGCCGAAGAGGTGCAGAAAAGAGGGATTGACATGCTCGATCGTGCCGTCTTCAAAGCGGCTGATCATCATGGCCAGGGGGTTGCGCTCGAAAGCCTTGGCGAGCCATTCAAACCTCGGTCCCGCAGGTATGCCGCTTTGCGAGGGGCCTGCAGCTGATTTCAGCTGCGTTATTTCGCGGGACAACCCGTCGAGGCGGTGCCGCAACTCCACCGTTTCCTGGAGCAGTTGTTCCCGGGATCTGGTATCGTACAGACGATCAGGGTGGTCGAAATGCATGATTCTCAACGCATGGTCGCGAGTTTTCAACATATCAAAATCGAAAAAGAAATCAACCCGGCGGTGCCGGAAAACCGGTCTGGACGCCGAATGAGCCGGTGCCGGTCCTGCATTTATTTCGACGGAGGGAGCTTTTGCAGGAGTTGGTCGATGAATTCGCTCTGGCCCTTCGATAGTTTCCGTCTGGCTGCGTCCACCGTGAACCAGCCCGCCCGGTCGACTTCCGGGAATTCGGTCCGCCTGCCGGAGCGCGGCGGCCACTCCAGCGAGAACGTATTGCTGGTGATCCGGGCTGGATCGCAGTCTCCTTCAAACGCCCATGCACAGACCGTCTTGCCGCCGATTTTCAGCGGGCTCAGGGCAATAAAGGGACCTTCGGCGGTGAAACCGGTTTCTTCCCTGAACTCGCGTTGGGCCGCCGCAAGCGGATCTTCGCCCTCGCGGTACTCGCCCTTGGGAATCGACCAGGCACCGTCGTCCTTGCTTTTCCAGAATGGTCCGCCGGGATGGACCAGAAGCACCTCGGGCATTCGGTTGACGAGACGGTACATGATCAATCCCGCGGATGTTTTGGCCATCTATTCTCTCCTGTGATATAAGCGGAAAGGCAGCCAGCACGCTAAAAAAGCATCCGAACCGCGCGCGCCGAATCAGTGTTCTATGAAGTCAAGCGAAGTCGCTTATCGATGCCACAAATAGCTCAGAGGCCTCAGGTCTCACTTTTTTTCTCTGAGTTTGCCGTGTTCTTGTGGTGCAGCAATTCTGTCACTGTATATGCGCGGATGCATACTTAGAACACGTTTTCACGAGTCAGACAACGTATAACGGCCGGCAGGTCATTTTTGGCGCAGAGGCGCCGAGAACTTATCCTCCATAACGTACTGCCTGCGGATCGGTCTGGGTTGCTGATCGACAGGTCTCGGGGTCGGTATCGGAATCGGTATCGATATCCAATTCGATTGCTATTCCGACCGCGACCCGAAATGAATATATCTACCCATAACCCCGGCGAGGGCTTATGTCCATCAGGACCAAAACTTTGATCTATCTGATTTTGCTTGCGCTGTTCGACACGGTCATCCCGCTTCCATTGACCGCCCTGGGATTGATCTACGTCATGTTCGAAAAACCGGATTGGTTCAGGCGTTGGGTGGATCAGCTTTACGACCACCGGGCATGAGCCCGGCGCGGCGAAGCCAGCTCGCGTGCTGCGTGCGGCATAGTCCGCGGCCGGGACGGCGAAGCCGTTTCAGACCGGGGCCGGAAGCGTGCAGGCCGTCCGCCGCCGGTAGACGGGCGGGCGGCCCGGTCATGTCGGGCCGCCGATCGATGTCGCAATTCAGATGGGTTTAAACCTGCTGCGAAAGATAGATCTGCTTGCCCATCTGCTCGATCTGGTCCAGGTGGGCCTCGAGCTCGTCGACATGCTCTTCCTCATCTTTCAGAATCGAGGTTAAAAGTTCGCGGGTCCCGTTGTCGCCGGCTTCGACCGCGACCTTTATGGCCTCGTTGTACATTTTGACCGCGCTGACCTCCAGGGCCAGATCGTTTTTATGCTGCGCCTCGACCTCGGCGCCGATGCGGATGGTTTTCAGGTTGGTGACGATAGGGCGGCCCTCGAGGTACAGGATGCGTTCGATCAACTCTTCGGCGTGCACCATTTCCTTGAACGCCCGGGCCCGGTCCTCTTTGTGAAGTTTCTCGTAATTCCAGTTTTCACACATTTCCGAATGCACCATGTACTGATTGATGGCGGTCAGTTCTTCGGCAAGCAATTCGTTGAGTTTTTCGACTACTTTTTCATTTCCCTTCATTTTGTTCTCCTTGGTTTATTTTGTATGCGTCATGAAATTGGATCACCAATTTCGGCGTGAACGCGGGCTGGTGCCGAAGTGTAACCGCAGCTGCGGTGCAGGATGGCCACTTTTACAAAGGCGGCGACTTCCGCCCAATGGGGTCGAGGCGGTATATGCAGGCCGACGTGCAATGTATGTTCATGCGCCGGAGTTGCCTCGATCCGTAAGTACCTGTTTAAGGCTAAAGTTCCGTTTCAAGAGGCCAATAAAGCGTAAGGCGACCCGAGTCCTCCGATCTCCCCCGGCAGCCGACAATTTCGAACTCGCATCGAGGAGGCACGTTTTGAAAAACATCAAGCTCAGGATGAAAATGATTTTGGGCGCTGTAGGAATGATCGTGACGGTGATGATCGCCTCCCAGGCCGTGGTGATGCTGCTGCTCGATCAGGAAAACCGCAAGATCGCAGACGACCGGATTGAAAAAGCCCTGAATGTCGTTCGTGAGGAACTCCTGGGCAAACAGGCGAAGCTTTTATCCGAAACACAGCAGATGGCCAGTGCCAATAAAATGGGGTCGATGGTCAAGTATTTGAACGACATCAAGAAGGAAACCAACCTGAACCTGTACCTGCAAACGTATGCCGCCGTTACAAACACCATTTACCAGGTCGGCCGCACCGGCAACCTGTGGCACATGGCGGTTTACGACTTCGAGGGCGACCTGAAATCCTTCGCCCTGCGCAAGGACGGCGACCTGGCCCTGTTGGGATTCCGCCACGGGGGCGAGGTGTATGCCGCCGATTTCAGCACGGGAACCGAGTTGTCTTTGGATGCCTGGGCCAGGCAGGAGCATGCCGCCGCAGTCGGCGGCATCATTGCGCCCCACCGGACCTGGGCCGGGCACTCGGCCGCCGCCCGGTTCGAAACCTACCAGGGCGTCATGTGTCTGACGGCCGACAGTCCGATCATCGCCGAGGTATTTAACGCCGCAACCCGCGCGGTCGAAAAGCGACAGATCGGCTTCGTTACCGCCACCGCCCGCATCGAGGCCGATTTTATCACCAAGATGGCCCGACTCACCGGCCTGCACATCAATCTGTTCGGAGGGCCGAATGTGCTGATGGGTAATCTCGAGCAATACCGCGAACTCGATGTCGAGCGCATCGCCCTGCAGAGTTCGCGCGACAGGCTGGAGAGCCAGAAACTGGTTGCCGGCCAAGTGAGGTTCGACGGAGATTCCTATTTTGAAGGCGTGCTGCCCATATACAACGATTCGGGTATGGCCGGCGCAATCTCCGCCTTGATATCGCTGGATCAGCTTCGGCAGGGCACCCGCAAAATCATTCACCTGCTCTGGGCGGTGTTCCTGATATGCCTGGTGGCGAGCATTCCGATCAGCTTCCTGTTTTCCAACTCGCTGGTGAAACCGATTTCGCGGGTGGTGGACCGCTTGACGGACCTTGCGCGCGGGCAAGGGGACCTGACCGCCCGGCTCGAGACCCGGAGCGCGGACGAGATCGGACAGCTGGCTCAAGCCTTCAACACCTTCATGGAGAAAATGCACGCCATGATGGTTCACATCGCCGGCAATGCACAGGACCTGGACCAAGCTTCATCCAGGATGAACGGGCTTTCGAGGGAGATGTCTCAGGGGGCCGATCAAATGTCCCAGACATCGACCGCCGCGAACACGGCCGTGGAAGGGATTGCGACCAATATCTCCCGCATCGCCGAGGCCGTGGACGATACCGCGCGTGAGATGGGCATGGTGTCGGCGGCGGCCGAGCAGATGAATGCCACCATCAACGAGATCGCCCGGAGTTCCGAAAAGGCGACCACCGTGACCAGCCAGGCGGTGGATCAAGCCCGCCGCGCGTCCGAAAAGATCAGCGAACTGGGCGGCGCCGCCGACACCATCGGGCAGGTCACCCAAACCATCACCGAGATCTCCGAACAAACCAACCTGCTTGCGCTCAACGCCACCATCGAAGCGGCGCGGGCCGGTGACGCCGGCAAGGGCTTTGCCGTGGTGGCCAACGAAATCAAGGAGCTGGCACGTCAAACGGCACAGGCGACGCTCGAAATCAAAGAAAAAATCGGGGGGATCCAAAGTTCGGTCTCGGGCACCGTAAGCGAGATCAACCGGATCCTGGAGGTCATTCAGGCCATCGACGGGGTCGTCTCCACGATCGCCGCCTCGGTCGAGGAACAATCGGGAACCACGCAGGAGATCGCTAAAAACGTCAGTGATGCCTCCCGAGGCATAGACGTGGTCAATCAGAACGTGGCCGGTACAAACGCCAGCACCGCCGGAATCCGAGGTGAATTGAACCGCATGCAGAGCGAAGCCGGCGCGATTTCAGAGAAAAGCACCCGGATCAACACCGCTGCAGTGGAATTGTCAAACCTGTCGTGCACCCTCAAGGAGATGGTCGGCAAGTTCAAGATGTAGGGTCAAGATCACCGCAGCACACCACCTGCAGGGCACCAGCCATGCACTGAATGTGCATTGGGCGGTTGCCCTGCGTTCGGTTTTGCCTTATAAGTCGTGCGTCTCGATGGCGGCCGCTGCAATCGCAGGCCGATTCCGCATTTCGGTGCATGATCAGCAGGTAAAATCGATCCTATGAAAAACGGCAATTTATTCAACGGTATCACCAAAACGGCCGGCCTTTACACGGCGGCTTCGGTCGAGGTCCTGGAGGGACTGGAACCGGTCCGCCGGCGGCCGGGCATGTACACGGATACCCAGCGGCCAAACCATCTGGCCCAGGAGGTGGTGGACAATGCCTCGGACGAAGCCATCGCGGGGCATGCCGATAAAATCGATGTTATCCTCTTCGAGGACGGCTCGCTGCAGGTGACCGACAACGGCCGCGGCATGCCGGTCGACCAGCATCCCACCGAGAAGGTTTCAGGCGTGGAAGTGATCATGTGCAAGCTGCACGCCGGCGCGAAATTTTCAGACAAAGACTACCGCTTTTCGGGCGGGCTGCATGGGGTGGGCGTTTCGGTGGTCAATGCGCTCTCCAGGCGTCTTGAAGTGGAAGTGCGCCGCAACGGCAATCTCTACCGTATGGCCTTTGCCGGCGGCGATCCCGTCGAGCCGCTTGCAGTGACCGGCAAGGTCGGCCTGCGCAATACCGGCACCGCCGTTCGCTTCTGGCCCGATCCGCGATATTTCGACAGCATCAGATTCAATGTCGCCAAACTCAAGCACATCCTGCGCGCCAAGGCGGTCTTGTGCGCCGGGCTGACGGTGAGTTTCGAAGACCGCGCTTCGGGTGAACGCGAAAGCTGGTGCTACCAAAGCGGGCTGACCGAATACCTGCTCCAGAGCCTTGCCGGCCGGGAGATCTTTCCCGATCCGCCCTTTGCCGGTTCCATCGAGGGCCAGAACGAACAGGCCGCCTGGGCGGTGACCTGGTTGGCGCAACCCGGGCCGGTTCTAACCGAAAGCTACTGCAACCTGATTCCCACCGTTCAAGGCGGAACCCATGTGGCCGGTCTGCGGGCGGGCCTGATCCTGGCGCTGCGCGAGTTCTGCGAGATCCGCAAGCTGCTGCCGCGCGGCATCAAGCTGAGCCCGGACGATGTGTGGGAAAACTGCGCCTTCGTGCTGTCGGTCAAAATGCAGGATCCGCGCTTTTCCGGACAGACAAAGGAGCGGCTGGGCTCGCGGCAGTGCACCACCTTCGTGTCGGGCGTGGTCAAGGACGCCTTGAGCCTGTGGCTCAACCAGCATGTCGAGCTGGGCGAGCGGCTGGCCGAACTGGCCATCGAGAGCGCCCGCCAGCGCCTCCGGGCCAGCAAGAAAATCGAGCGCAAGAAGAGCGTGGCCGGTCCGACCCTGCCCGGCAAGCTGGCCGACTGCATCAGCCAGGACCCGGCCGATTGCGAGCTGTTCCTCGTGGAAGGCGATTCCGCCGGCGGCTCGGCCAAGCAGGCGCGCGACCGGCAGGTCCAGGCCGTGATGCCCCTGCGCGGCAAGATCCTGAACACCTGGGAGGTCGAGACCGACAAGCTCTTCGCCAACAAGGAAGTGCACGACATCGCCGTGGCGGTCGGGGTGGACCCGGGTTCGGCGGACCTGTCCAGGCTACGCTATCATAAGATCTGCATCCTGGCGGACGCCGATTCGGACGGGCTGCACATTGCCACGCTACTGATCGGACACTTCCTCAAACACTACCGGCCGCTGATCGAGCAGGGCCACATCTACGTGGCCTTGCCCCCGCTGTACCGCATCGATATCGGCAAGGCCGTTTACTACGCCCTCGACGATTATGAAAAAGATCGGATATTGAAGACCAAATCCAAAGGCGGCGGCAAACCGGTCATTCAGCGCTTCAAGGGTCTGGGCGAAATGAATCCCGTGCAGCTGCGCGAGACAACCATGGCGCCCGAAACGCGCCGGCTCATGCAACTGGTCTCGCGTGACCGCGATCCGGAAGAAATCCAGTCGCTGATGAATATGCTGCTGGGCAAGAAAGAAGCTGAGGCGCGCCGGGCTTGGCTTGAACAGAAGGGTGATTCGGCCCAGGCGGTGTAGGCGGGCAATCCCGCCGTCGGATTTTCAAGCAGAAAGGGAATAACGCCTTGAACCTGATCGGATTCGCATTGATCGTCACGATTGCCGTTGCGCTGTACAATGTGCAGCAGATCAAACTGATCCTGAAGGAGAAAGGCCATGCGGTGGAAGTTTTTTCCGGATGGCTCACGGACTACCGCAAATTCAAGGAACTGGTGCGCCGGGAAGTCAACCAGGAGACGCGCACCCGCTACCAGAGAATCCTTAACGGATTTCATTTCTCACTGGCCGGATTCGTTTTCCTGATTTTCCTGCTGTTCAAGGAGCGCCTCTAGCAGGCTCTTGAAAACGAGAATCGAGCGGTCGGCAAGGCCTGGGAGCATTTTGAAAGCAGCACAAGACAGCATCACGGCCCAAGGCGAAGTTTCTCAACAGCCTGCTGAACTGTAATAAATACAGCCTGCACCCTATTCCTCCCTGCAACCGTCCGGAATATCTTTTTTTTAGGGCCAGTACCTGACCGAACAGTCACTCGGCTCGAACACGCCACCGTGCATACCGCATCCAAGTTTACGCTTAACTATATAGAAGTTTGTCGGCACTCGGAATCATAGCCTTTCTAACTGAAGCAAAGGAGCCTGCCATGAAGAGGAAAGCCTCAGCTGCCATATTGCTGGGCGTGTTTGCGCTGCTTTGGTACGGCTGCGGCGGTGAACAGACGGTAGATGTCAAGAAGCTCATGGCCCAGCCGAAAGCCTATGTGGGCTCGGATACCTGCAAGATGTGCCACCTTGAGCATTTCGACTCCTGGATGATGACGCTGCACAGCCGCATGACCCAGGACGTGCAGAAAAACAGGGACGCACTGATCGCCGATCTTGATGAAAAGAGGATCCGCGAAGATCTCGCCAAACTGGGCGACAAGCTCAAGGTGCCCGCCGACCAGATTTTCATCCCCAGGATCGAGGAAATTAAATATACCATCGGCAGCCAGTGGAAGCAGCGTTACATTGTCGAGAAGAACGGCGTGCTGTACATTGCCCCCATTCAATACAACGCCGATACCGATCGATGGGTGAATTACAATGAAGCCACGTGGGACAAAAACCCCTGGTTGCTGAAGTGTGGCGGCTGCCACGCGACCGGCGTAGATCTCGAAAAACAGAATTTCGTCGAACCGGCCGTCGGCTGCGAAGCCTGCCACGGAAAAGGCTCCTGGCACGCCGCGCTGCCCAAAACAGCCGTTTTCGAGAAGCGGCTGACCATCGTCAATCCGGCCAAACTCACATCCGGTGTGGCGGTGCAGATCTGCGGCTCCTGCCATAACCGCGGCAAGGCGACAAGACATGAGGGTGCCGGCTGGCCGGTGGGCTATGAACCTGGTAAGGCCCTGGAAGCCTATTACAAATCCACATCCTTTGCCGCGGGGGATGCGAGACACCTTTACGGAAACGAATTCTCCAAAGCCCATCACCAGCAGTATATCGACTGGAGGCAGTCAAAACACCATGCCGAAGGGGTGACCTGTGTATCCTGTCATTTTGTGCACCAGATCGGCGTACCGCCCACACGCACCCAGACCCAGGAAGCGGGCTCGAAGCAGTGTTTCGAGTGCCATATTCAAGTCAACCAGAACATGGCGCACTCCATCCATTCGTTTGCCAACTGCGTGGGCTGCCACATGCCCAGAATTGTGACCAGCGCCGAATCCGGAGATTTGCACAGCCACGTTTTCGCCGCCCTGCTGCCCGCGGTAACCCTTCAGAACAAGGATATGCCCAACTCATGCAGGACCTGCCACAAACACAAGGATCAGGATATGAACGAGTTGCAGGCACAGTGGGAAGCGCTGGCTCAGATTCCACGGCCGGTCGGCAGACCCATCGAGCCGATTCGATACCGTCAGGAACCTCCAAGGCAATAGCCGGAAGGATTCAGGATGGCAGGCACCTCGAAAATGCTGAAACGCCTCCTCTCACTGGCCCTTGTCGGGACCGTCGCGGGGCTGCTCCTGCCCCCCGGAGCCGCCGCGCAGGAGGAGGTCGCCTCAGCCATCCGGCGCTATAAAGACCGCGAGGCTAGCACGGGCTATTATGAAGAATTTGAAGTGCGCCCCCGCCGGGTTCGCCCGTTCGTGGAGATTCCCGGGGTCAGGGTGGGTAGTTTCCCCTATAGCCCCACCTCGGCCGATGTGCGGAGCCGCACCCACCTGGCCGATTCTCACATCGGCATTCCGTTCTACAACTATAAAACCTGCGTCGCCTGCCACCCGGAAGCGGCCGGAGACATACACACGGTCCGCGCCAACCTGACCTGCCGCCAGTGTCACGGTGGAGAGCCGATCGCCAGCATTGCATTCTACACCTCGCCCATGAATCCGATCAGGCGGCATGCTTACGTATGCGCCAAATGTCATGAAGGTGCAAATGCTTCGTTCGCCAGCTACGTCGTCCACCAGCCGGCGCCCGGTTCGACTGCCGCACGGAAGAGCTTCCCGATTCTGTATTACGCGTTCTGGTTCATGACGATCCTGCTGGTGGGCACGTTGGCGTTTTTCATCCCGCATAGTTTCCTGACCGGGTTAAGGGAGCTGTTCAGGAAGAAGAAAGAAACCGAGAGCGATGCAAACCACGCGCATTAAACGGTTTAGTGGGATAGAGCGGCTGTTTCATCTATTTCTGATGCTCACGTTCATCCTCCAGGCGGCGACAGGCTTTAGTCGCCTGTACATCACCACCGGGTGGGGAAAACAAATAAGCGCCCTGCTGGGCGGTTACGACACCGCGCGCTTGATTCATCGGTGGGTGGGAGTCCTGATGATCGCCGGTTTCCTTGTCCATACGGTTTATCTGTTAACCCGCATCGAGTGGCGCGACCCGCTCAGGAGTATTTTCGGAGCGGACTCCCTGGTCCCGAACTTCACCGATCTTAAACATCTCGGGCAGCGCGTACGCTGGTTCTTCGGGCGGGGCGATGCGCCGCGCTTCAATCGCTGGACCTACTGGGAGAAGTTTGACTACTGGGCCGTCTACTGGGGCCTTCCGCTGTTGGGGGTAACCGGATTGATGCTGATGTACCCAATCTCAACCAGTCGCTTCCTGCCCGGATGGTCTCTTAACATAGCCGCCTTGCTGCACCGGGCGGAGGCCATTCTGGCCGCGGCATATATTTTCATCGTTCATTTTTTCATCGGCCACCTGAGGCCTTCAAGCTTTCCGATGAACGAGGCCATGTTTTCGGGCAGTGCCCCTCTGGATGAGGCGATCGAAGAAAAACCGGACTGGGTCGATCGATTGAAAAGAGAGGGCCGCCTGGAAGCGGTCGGCAAAGCCGATCCGGTACTCTGGTATCGAGTGCTGTACTTTGTATTCGGCTACACGGTTCTCGTTTTCGGGGTCTATTTGATGGTCAACGGCCTCATGTACGCGGGGCAGATCAGCTTGCACTAGCCGTCAGCAGCTGTAACCCGGAAACCGATGGCGATCCAGCGCCCGCCCTAAGCCCGGTTATCCTGCCGCAGAACAAGCGCAACCCAGGTGACCCTGTTCACCGCCTATTTCACGCCCACTTCGCTGAAAGGCCGAGCGGGTTCGGCTGATATCTCGTTCGGGGTGGCGTGATTGCGACCACTTCATGAGATTTCCCGAGTTGGAAAGCCGAACGTACAACAGGCAAGCAGGCGCCGGTCCGCACTGCCAGGCGTCTCCCGTTCTTGAGAATAATGTCGATCTGTGCTTCTATGGCGCTCGATTCGACGGCTTTGCATTTGCGCGATTCGAAACCTTTTGAAACAAAACAGAACCGGATGATCATATGAACCGATCCAACCTGACCACCGAATCGACCCCGGTGCACCTTTTCGCCGAAGAGGCATACCGGGTTTACGCCATCTCCGTGATTATGGACCGCGCCCTGCCGTTTATCGGCGACGGCCTCAAGCCGGTCCAGCGCCGCATCGTATACGCCATGTCCGAGCTGGGTCTCAAGGCCACCGCCAAGTTCAAAAAATCGGCCCGGACCGTGGGCGATGTGCTGGGCAAATTCCACCCGCACGGCGACAGCGCCTGCTATGAAGCCATGGTCCTGATGGCCCAGCCTTTTTCCTACCGCTATCCGCTGGTGGAAGGGCAGGGCAATCTTGGATCCATCGACGACCCCAAGAGTTTCGCCGCCATGCGCTACACCGAGACGCGCCTGTCGGCGTATGCCGAAACGCTGCTTTCTGAACTCGAAATGGGCACGGTGGAGTGGGGGCCCAATTTCGACGGAACGCTCAGCGAGCCGCTGACGCTTCCGGCCCGATTGCCCAACCTTTTGCTCAACGGCGCCAGCGGCATCGCCGTGGGCATGGCCACCGATCTTCCACCCCACAACCTGAATGAGGTGGCAGCCGCCGCGGCCGCGTTGCTGGATCGGCCGGAGAGCTCCATCGAACAGCTGTTCGAATATATCCAGGGACCGGACTATCCCACGGGCGCCGAGATCATCACCCCGCCGCGGGAGCTGATCGAGACCTACCGCAAGGGGCACGGCGCCATCCGCGTGCGCGCTGTCTGGGAGCCGGAAAACGGTGATATCGTGATCCGCGAACTTCCTTATCAGGTGTCGCCGGCGCGCATCGTCGAACAGATCGCCGAGCAGCTGAACGCCAAAAAACTGCCGCTGGTTTCCGATGTGCGCGACGAAGGCGATCACGAGGATCCGGTGCGCATCGTGATCACGCCGCGCTCAAATCGGGTCGACTGCGACGAATTGATGTTGCATCTCTTCGCCACTACCGACCTGGAGCGCACCTACCGCGTCAACATGAATACCATCGGGCTGGATCGCAAGCCCCGGGTCTGCGGATTCAAGCGCATTCTGGCCGACTGGCTCGATTACCGCAAGGCGACTGTCCGGCGCCGGCTCGAACATCGCCTCGCTCGGGTGCGCGAGCGCCTGCACATCCTGGAAGGATTGCTGATCGTCTTCCTCAATCTCGATCGGGTCATTTATATTATCCGCCACAGCGACGATCCGCAGGCGGCCCTGATGGCCGAGTTCGAGCTGAGCGAGCGACAGGTGGAGGCGATCCTGCAACTACGCCTGCGCCACCTGGCCAAACTGGAGGAACAAAGGCTCAAGGCCGAACAAAACGATCTCTCCGCGGAGCAGAGCGCGCTCGAGAAAACACTGGCCTCCGAGTCGCGTTTGAAGACACTTATCAAAAAAGAGCTCGCCGCCGACGCCCAGAAGCACGGCGATGCACGCCGCAGCGCCATCGTGCAGCGCGCCGAAGCGCGCAGCATGGCGGTCACCCAGCTTGCGCCGGTGGAGCCGGTCACGGTGATCCTGTCTCAGATGGGCTGGGTGCGCACTGCCAAGGGCCACGAGATCGATCCGGTCGAACTGATCTACAAGTCCGGCGATGCGTTCCTGGCCGCCGCCGCGGGCCGAAGCAATCACCCGGTGGTGTTTCTCGATTCCAGCGGGCGAAGCTATACCGCGGATGCCAACGACTTTCCCTCGGCCCGCAGCTACGGCACGCCCTTGACCAGCATTTTCAGCCTGCCGCCCAAGGCACAGATCCTCTCCCTGCTGATGGCCGATCCGGCGCAGCGCCTGGTGGTTGCCAGCGATGCCGGTTACGGGTTTATCACCCAGCTGGCAAACCTCCTGGCACGCAACCAGAAGGGAAAGGCGTTCCTGAGCCTGCCCGAAGGCGCGCTGCCGCTTTCGCCGCTCGGCGTGCCGGAAGAAGTCCAGAAGTACTTCATGTGCGCCGTGAGCGAAGCCGGACGCATGCTGGTGCTGCCGCTGGCGCAGCTTCCCGAGCTGCCCAAGGGCAAGGGCAACAAGATCATCCAGATCCATGGCCAGGAACTGCGCAGCCGAACCGATTTTCTCAAATTCCTGGTGATCTTCGAAGCCGGTGCGTCGCTGCTGATCCAGGCCGGCAAACGGCAGTTCACGCTCACGTCCGGCAACCTCGCGGAATTCACGGGCGAACGCGGTCAGCGCGGCAAAAAACTGCCGCGCGGCTTTCAAAAGGTGGACGCCCTGAAAGTGGTCGTACCCTCCGCTCCAGAAGTCAAGCCGCCCGGCACTGTCTGAACCGCGCCCGATTCCGAATCCATCCCGCGGCCGCGCGAAGCGGGCGGATCTGCCTCCGCCCGCCCGGCTTGACAAAAGCGCACGGCGAACCCAATCTCTGGCTCAAGCGCGGTGTCATGGCGCCGAACTGCGTTTGATTAGGTCACGAAACCTCCGTTCCGGCTCTTCTCCGCTCCACCCTGAAGTCCGCAGATCCCGCCCTTGGTGCCGATCGGCACAGTGCCGCCGCCTACGCAACCGTCATCCAGTACGCTGATCCGGCGATTCACAGCACCGGATACGAGGAGGAACAAAATGGGAATGAATGTGGCCCAGAAGCTGATCGCCGCCCACCTGGTCGAAGGCGATCTCACGCCGGGTACCGAAATCGGGATCCGGATCGATCAGACGCTTACCCAGGATGCCACCGGCACCATCGTCATGCTGGAGTTCGAGGCCATGGGCATTCCGCGCGTCAAGACCGATATTTCCGTTCAGTACGTGGACCATAATTTGCTGCAGACCGATTTCAGAAATGCCGACGACCATCTCTTCCTGCTGAGCGCCTGCCAGAAATTCGGCGTCTGGTACAGCCGGCCGGGCAACGGGGTCAGCCATCCGGTCCATATGGAGCGCTTCGGCATCCCCGGCAAAACGCTGCTGGGCTCCGACAGCCACACGCCGGCCGCCGGCTCCCTGGGCA
>JAEYRZ010000184.1 GCA_023435265.1 Pseudomonadota bacterium | reverse complement strand
ATTATAGATAGTGATTACAGTATGTTCTATTTTTTGAGAGGGGAAGGAGGGGCATTGAAGGGTGCGGAAAGCGGGAAATGAGGACTCATTGTTGTTTCACTGAAACGTGGAAGGATTCTATGAGCGTCAAATTAATTCATATTTCAATGAGTTGTCAGTTTGGTAGATTGTGAAACATTCCTGAAACGGTGAAACGACACTCACTCGATGCCGAAACGTTTGAGGTATCGCCATAAGGTGGTACGGCTGATGCCCAGCAATCGCGCCGCCTCAACACGATTGCCGTTGGCGCGCAGCAACGCCCATTGCGTGGCTTCACGGTCAGGCTTGTGCTCCGTATCCGGGTGAATGCCGCCGTCGGGCTGAAACTCCTCCGTCGCCGGCAAATTGGCCGGCATGACGATCGGCCCCTTGACGAAAACATAGGCGTGCTCCAGCGTCCTTTCCAATTCGCGCACGTTGCCCGGCCAGCGATAGCGCATGAACATCTGCATCACCTCAGGATGGACCGAGACGACCCGTTTTTTATAGCGGCGGTTGAACACCTTCAGAAAGAACTCGACCAGCAGGGGGATATCCTCGACATGTTCCCGCAAGGGGGGGATGGCCAGCGGCACGGTGCGCAGCCGGTAATAGAAATCCTCGCGGAACTGCCCTTCACGAATGGCCTGGCGCAGATCCCGGTTGGTAGCGCTGATGATGCGGGCCTCCATAGGCAGCGTGCGCGTACCGCCCACTCTTTCGAACTCATGGTTTTCAAGGACGCGCAGCAGCTTGATCTGCAGCTCGGGGCGCAATTCTCCGATTTCATCGAGGAAAAGGGTGCCGCCTTTCGCCAGCTCGAATCGACCGAGCTTGGTTCCCGTCGCACCGGTAAAGGCCGATTTCTCATGGCCGAACAGTTCCGATTCCAACAGCGATTCGGCCAAAGCCGTACAGTTGACGGCGACAAACGGTTTGTCGCTCCTGGAAGAGTGCTCGTGGATCGTACGGGCGATCAGGTCTTTGCCCGTGCCGCTTTCCCCGGTGATCAGGACGTTGGCGTCACTGGCGGCAATATCCGGCAGCAGATCGAAAATCCGCTGCATTGGCCTGGCCTGGCCGATGATCTTGCCGAACCCCTTCTTCTCATCGTCCAGGCCGTTAAAATAGGCCTCACCCGCCAACGGCCGGAAGGTCTCGACCGCGCCCCTGATTTTTCCGGTGGCTGTGCGCAGCACGCCCGCATTAACCAGGATGGTCTGGCGCTTGCCTCCTTTTTTCAGGATGCGCACATCCTGGTCCATGCTGGTGCGGCCTGACTCCAGGGCGGTCCTCAGGGGGCAGCCGGTTTGGCACAAATCGGAATTGAAGATCTCCCAGCAATGACGGCCGATGACCTCCTCGCGGCAATATCCAGTGATCTCCTCGGCCCTGTGGTTGAATGACTCGATGCGCCAATGGGTGTCGATGGTGAAAACCCCTTCCGGCAAAGCTTCCAGGAGAGTCTGATACCCGGCCGTGGGGATGCCGTCGAAATGCGCCCGCCGGGCTGTGGGAAGGAGGGTGGGTTCCCGAAAGGCGCGCCGCAGGGTCATAATGACGCCGATGATCGCATCGGGTTGGTTGAAAAGCGGTTGGATGGTGCCGGTCGCCTGGGTCTTCGACAGCGGCAAGACGATCTCCCGGTGGCAGGCGCCGGTGTCCAGCGACTGGCGTAAAAGCGCTGCGATGCGGTTTGCATGCGCCTCAGGCCATATGTTTGCGGGCTGAAAACAATCACCGGCGTGCAGGGACATACCGATCAACCGCTCCGCCGCGCTGTTGCTGCTCATGATGCGCAACTCGCGGTCGAGGGCCAGGATCCCTTCTTCTTTAAATGATTCAGAACGCGGCATCGGAAGGCGCCTCAGGGTCGGCGATCCGGTAATCGCCGCCGCCGATACGGATCGCCCAGCCATTGCTGAGCGCCTTGGCCACGATATGCCTGGCCTCCGCCAGCATGCGCGAGAACGTCGGGCGCGAAACCGCCATGCGGTCGGCTGCCTCGCCGTGATCGAGCTGCTCGGCGTCCGCCAGGCGGATGGCTTCGAGTCCCTCCAGGGTCAAGTTGACTCCGGTCAGCCCCTCCAGCGGGATCCCCTGGGGTTTGTAAAACGTGTGAACGGGCGTTCGGCCGATTCTGCGGCATTTTCTCGGTCGTGCCATGTGAGCCTCGGTTTAATGAAATATATTTCATAATAAAGAAGCCTCGCTTCCGTCAACAGTGGTGATGAAGAATTCTGGAGGGTCACGCGCCCGAAGGGTAAGGACATGAACGTTCTTTGGATTCAGGCGCTTTGCAATACTTGGCGGCGAGAAGAATTGCATTCTGCCTGTCTGCATACCCATCGGTCAACCGCAGCACGCGTTGAATACGGCCCGGAGCGGATTGGTTCCAGCGGTGAGTGGCACGCTGCTTGCTGATTTCAAATGGATATGACGCTTTGACACGGCGGAGGATTAAGACAACCAATCAGCGTAAACTGAGAAGGAGCGGGTGATGTCCATTGATAAAGAAGGCGATGCGGGTACAACCGTGGCCGCAGGTTCCGCCACGTGCAACACGTGTTCGAAGACCGGTTGTTCGGCACAGAAACGCCAACCGCATGAAAGCGCGGATGACTTCGAGGACCGCCGCAAACTGCAATCGCGGCTTTGCCGCGTCCGGCACAAGATTGTCGTTTTGTCCGGCAAGGGCGGGGTGGGCAAAAGCACGGTGGCGGTCAATCTGGCGATGACGCTGCGGCTTATGGGCAAGCGCGTCGGGTTGCTCGATGTCGATATTCACGGCCCCAGCATACCGACCATGCTGGGCATCGAACACCCGGAACTGCAGGGTCGGGAAGGCGAGATGCTGCCCATCGCGTCGAATGGGCTCAAGGTGATGTCGGTCGGCTTTTTGCTGCACAGTCAGGATGATGCCGTCATCTGGCGCGGTCCGATGAAAATGAAGGTGATCCAGCAGTTTCTCAAGGATGTCGCCTGGGGCGACCTGGACTTCATGGTAATCGACTCCCCGCCGGGAACCGGGGACGAGCCGCTTTCCGTATGCCAGCTGATCGGGGACCTGGATGGCGCAATCATCGTGACCACGCCGCAAAAGGTGGCGGCTGTGGACGTGCGCAAATCGATTACTTTTTGCCGGCAGCTGAAGGTGCCGGTGCTGGGCGTGGTGGAAAACATGAGCGGCTTCGTGTGCCCCAAATGCGGGACATTGACGCCGATCTTGAGAAGCGGCGGCGGCCGCAGGATCTCCATGGACATGGGCGTCCCCTTCCTGGGGGCCGTTCCGTTCGATCCGGCGATCGCCGAGAAGGCCGACGAGGGGCGGCCGCTGGTAAGCGACAATCCCGACGCCCCGATCGCCCGCACCGTTCGGGAGATCTTCAAGCCGATCGCGGAACTCAGCCCGATATCGGCGGCCGTATCGTGCGGCTCGGCCGGCTGACGAACAACGGCCGCCAGACCGCAAATCAGGCCGCGCGAATTTGACAAATGCTGCGTTTCAATCCCGTGGTGCGCTTCCGAAAGCCATACCTCCTCGGTATCGAGGCGGTGTGCTCCGGGCAGTACTGTTGCACAGGTTCTTCAGCGGTGTTCGGGAAAATGGGCTGCTTTACATGCAATTTTGCGTGGCATATTTTGTGTTGACTTCGCGCGCGAGTTATTTCATGTTTCGGCTCACCGTTCTGTGAAAATCTTCTTTTAGGCACCCCAGTTATATCCGCTGAAAATGTGAAGGTAAACCCGGGCGTACCGCTGCCGAAACTGTTCACCCAAGGAGGAAGTCATGAGGAAAAAGTTGATTGGCGCGTTGCTGGTTTTGTCTTTGGTGGCGTTCTTGTGTGTTTTCAATGCTTCAACGGTTCTGGCGGCGAAAAAATTCGTCTCCATCGCTTCCGGATGGGTCGTCGGGGTCTATTATCCCCTGGCGGGCGCGATCTCCAACATCGCCCACAAGAATCTGCCCGACATCAAGATCACCGTGGAGTCCTCGGGCGCATCGGTGGCCAATGCCAAGCTGATCGCCACCGGCGACGCCGATATGGGCATTCTGCAGAACGACATCTCCTACTACGCGCTCAAGGGCGTCCAGCCGATGTTCGACAAGCCGGTGGCCAATATCCGCGGCATCACGTCTCTGTACCAGGAGCATTGCCAGATCCAGGCCCGCAAGGACGCCAAGATCGCTTCGGTGGCCGATCTCAAGGGGAAGCGCGTCTGCGTCGGCCCTCTGGGCAGCGGCACGGAGCAGAACGCCCTGCAGATCCTGGAAGCCTACGGCTTGAAATTCGAAGACCTCGGCAAGGTCGAGCGACTGACCGCCACGGAATCGTCCGATTACTTGAAGGACGGCCGCATCGACGCGGCGTTTTACTCCGTGGGCGTGGGTGCCTCCGGACTGGTCGATACGGCCATGACCGTGGATAGCGTGATCGTCCCGGTCGACGGCGCCCAGCGCGATGCCCTGATGAAGAAATATACTTTCTTCACCAAGGCCGTGGTTCCCGCCGGAGCTTACAAAGGCGTCGAAAAGGATGTGCCCACAGTGGCGGTGATGGCCATTCTGGTGGCCCGCGCCGAAATGGAAGAAGATATGGCCTACCGGATCACCAAGGTGATCTTCGACAATCTTGCCGACATCGAGCGGGCGCACGCCAAAGGCAAGGAGCTCAAGCTCGAGACGGCGCTCAACGGGATGTCGATCCCCCTGCATCCGGGCGCCGAGAAGTTCTTCAAGGAAAAAGGCATCAAGAAGTAGTAGATCTCCGGATATGATGAATGCCCCGTCGTTGACAGGCCGTTGAAAAGCGAGCATCGAGCCGTCAGGCAAGGCGCGCGGCTTTCAAAAAGCGCAGCATACACGCAGTATGTGAGCATTTTCGAAAGCCGCGCAACACAGCATCACGCCTTGAGGCGAAGTTTTTCAACAGCCTGTTGAACGCGGCGGGGCATTGACCTGTCATGCCCCAGCGAAAAGCCATATGGGCCTTATGCCTGGCCGCGGCGCTCGCCGCACTGGCGTTCTTTCCCGTGCAGTCAATCGAGGTGCGCAGCCGGCGGACGGACAGGGTCGTTTTCCGGGAGAAGACCAGGCCGGGCGATGTGTTCACATTCGCCTACATCCACTCCATCGAGAAGGTTCCGGTCGAAGGCGTCTTCGCGGTCGAGCCGGACGGTTCGCTGCGCGTGGTGGAAACCCGGTTTGCCTCTTTCGGAGCAGGGCTGCCGAACCAGGATACGCATCAAAGCGTTGATGGAAAATGGATGGTGGCCCCGGGGGGGCATACGCTCCCCGAATTCAGTTTCTATATTTCAGCGATCAACCGCTCATCTTTACGCCGAGGGGATAAGACGCTGGATCTGAACCGCCTGATCGAATCAGGAGACATCGTTACCGTGGCTGTGCGCAGGTATCCCCATCTTCTGGTGCGTCTGGGTTTATGAAGGTGAGAAATGGAAGAGAAAATCGTTCGCGACGAAGCCCTGGTGAAAAAAGCCGAAGAAATGATCGAGCGGCAGGAGTTCGGAGAGCGCCGTCTTTCAGGAATTCCGTACAAGATCACATTTCTTTTCGCCATCGCCTTTTCCTGTTTCCAGCTGTATACCGCTTTTTTCGGGGTCCTGACCTCAACCCTGCAGCGTTCGATCCATCTCTCCTTTGCCATTACGCTGTGTTTTCTTTTTTATCCCTTTTCCAAGAAGTCCAAGCGTAAAACCATTCATCCCCTGGACTTCGTCCTGGCCGTGGCCGCCGGTTCGGCCGTGGTCTATGTGACCTTGTTCTACCAGGACCTGGTCAAGCGGATCGGCGATCCGACCACGCTGGATCTTGCCATGGGCATTGCCGCCATCGCGCTGGTCCTGGAGGCCTCGCGCCGCGCGGTGGGTTGGCCGCTGGTTCTCATCACCGGGTTCTTCGTGCTGTACGGCCTGTTCGGCCCTTACTTTCCCGGGATCCTCGCCCATCGGGGGTACTCGTTCCGGCGGATCGTGGATCATCTCTATTTGACCAGCGAAGGGATCTTCGGCATTCCGCTCTGGGTCTCTTCGACGTTCGTCTATGCCTTCGTGCTGTTCGGGGCGATTTTCGAGAGGACCGGCGCCGGGGAATTCCTGATGAAGCTGGCGATGTCCCTCGTCGGCCACACCCGCGGCGGCCCGGCCAAAGTGTCGGTCGTGGCCAGCGCCTTCATGGGCACTTTTTCCGGAAGCGGCATCGCCAACACCGCCACCATCGGCACCCTGACTATTCCCTTGATGAAGAAGGTCGGCTTCAAGCCCGAACTCGCCGGCGGCATCGACACCGCGGCCGGCGGCAACGGCCAGATCATGCCGCCGGTCATGGGCGCGGCGGCCTTCGTGATGGCCGAGTTTCTGGGCGTTCCCTATTTGACTGTGTGCGTCGCCGCCGCACTTCCCGCGGTGATCGATCAGTTGGCCCTGCTGGGCGCGGTGCACCTGCTGGCCACCAAGTACGGGTTCAAGGGCGTGCCGCGTGCCCAGCTGCCCCGGTTCCTGCCCACTTTAGGCAGGGGGCTTCATTTCCTGGTGCCCATTTTCGTACTCCTGTACGCCCTGGTGATCGAGCGCCTGACGCCGCTCACCTCCGCCGCGATGGCGATCGCCGTGGCCGGCGGGATTCTGCTGTTCCGCGGCCTGCTGATCAGCGCAGGCGTCATCCGCGTGGAAACGGCCGCGGGGCCTCCCGCAGCGGCACGGTCCTGGGCGCCGATGCAGGACAGCGTGAAGAAGATGATCGATGCCTTCTTCAATGCGGGCAGGGCCATGGCGGGCATCGGCGTCACCTGCGCCTGCGCCGGAATGGTCGTCGGCATGGTCAGCCTTACGGGCGCCGGGCTCAACATGACCAACATTCTCGTGGACCTCTCTTCCGGCAATGTCTTTCTTTCGCTGGTGCTCACCATGCTGGCCTGCCTGATCCTCGGCATGGGCGTGCCCACCACGCCCAACTACGTGATCATGGCCACCATCATGGCGCCGGCCTTGATCGCCATGAAGCCGGATACACCGATCATCGCCGTGCATCTCTTCGTCTTTTACTTCGGCATCCTGGCGGACGGCACCCCGCCGGTTTGCCTGGCCGCCTACGCGGCGGCCGGCATCGCGGACGCGCCGCCTTTCAAGACAGGTGTCGAAGCATTCAAGCTCGACATGCGCACCTTCCTGCTGCCCTACATGTTCATCACCGCGCCGCAGATGCTGTTGATCGACCTCGCACCGGGCATCATGGGCGTGCTGCAGGCCTGCTGGATTTTCATCACCGCTTCGGTGGGCATGTATGCGCTGGCGGCCGGCATGCAGGGATTTCTGATCGACGAGGACACCTGGTATGAACGAATCCTCCTCCTGGCCGTCGCCCTGTGCCTCGTAAAGCCGGGGATTTACACCGACGTGATCGGCCTGGCCGGCTTCGCCGCCGCCTACTATCTCCAAAAACGCCGGGTCGGCCTGCGACTGCCCGCGACGGTTTGAATCGGCCGGCGTGTCGCGCACCTCTGCTTAAGCCACGCATCCGACTGGCGGGGTGCGAACCGTGAACCCTTGCAGCGTTCGATTCGACTGGGGGAGTCGACCGGGTGAAAACCCGCAGATGTAGTCGGCCGCTACGGGATTGCCCGCATACCTTTGATGCCGCTCGCGCCTTACGTTGGGTGTGAACGTCAGCGAGAGGAGGCATTATGCTGAAAAAAATGATTGTCCCGATGATGATCGTCACCCTGTCGGCGGGAGCGTTGTTCGGCTGCAAGGCCATGGGCGAGGCTACCGGTGAGACCGCCCAGAAAGCCGAAGAAGGGGCCGACGACTTTAAGGAAGGATACAACAAAGGAAAGACCGACTGATATCGACCGCTCATGACAGGGCCGGCGAATGGAAACCCCGCCGGCCCTGTCATGAGCATTGCCTTGCCTTGACCTTTCATCGGCCCTGGCCGATAATACGGCCCGAACCACGACGATCACGCATGCGAGGGGCCATGAAAATAGGTCTGATCCAGATCAACCCCCTGATCGGGGATTTCAAGCGCCAGTTTGAAACCATCGTGGCCGAATGCGCCGCCGCCCGAAATGCGGGCTGCGACCTGGCGGTGTTTTCGGAATTGTCGGTGTGCGGCTATCCGCCGCGCGACCTGTTGGAACAGCCGGAATTCATCCAGGCCAACCGGCAATGCCTCGAACGGCTGGTGGAAACCGTCCGGGGAATCGGCGTCATCGTCGGCATGGTCGAGACCAACCCGGGGGAGGTCGGCAACCTGCTTTACAACAGCGCCGTTCTCTTCGAGGATGGGCGTGTCGTAGAGCGCGTGGACAAGCAGCTGCTGCCCACCTACGATGTGTTCGACGAACGGCGCTACTTCGAACCCGGGGCGCCGAGCCGCCCCTTCGCCTTCCGCGGCCGGCGCATCGGCCTCACCATCTGCGAAGATGCCTGGAACGACAAGGAAGTGTTCAAGCGCCGCCGCTATACCGCCGACCCCGTGCATCAGCTTGCCGCCGAGGGCGCCGACCTGCTGATCAATATTTCGGCTTCGCCCTTCGAACGCGGAAAAATACGCTTTCGCGACCATATGCTCTCCACGGCCGCCGGCAAGTACGGTGTGCCGCTGGTGTTCGTCAATCAGGTCGGCGGCAACGATCACATCCTTTTCGACGGTGCCAGCACGGCCTTCGACGGCAAGGGCCGGGTGGTCGCCCGGGCGCGCGACTTCGAACCCGACCGTGTCGTTTTCGACACCGAAACCCTTTCCGGCGAACGCCGTTCGATCGCCGAAGACGACGCGCAGGCCGTTTTGAAGGCGCTGGTTATGGGCACGCGCGACTACGTCACCAAATGCGGGTTTTCGAAAGCGGTCATCGGCCTTTCGGGCGGCATCGACTCCGCCCTGGTCGCCTGCATCGCGGCCCGGGCGCTGGGGGCGGGCAACGTGGCCGCGGTCTTCATGCCCTCGGTTTACACGGCGCGTGAAAATTACGAGGACACCGAGCGCCTGGCCCGCAACCTCGGCGTGTCCTACAGCGTGATTCCGATCCAGGCCATTTACGAGAGTTTCACCCAAAAACTCGTTCCGGAAGCCGATCCAGGGAATCCCGGCGTGACCGAGCAGAACATCCAGGCCCGCATCCGCGGTTCGCTGCTGATGGGCATCTCCAACCGTGACGGCTGCATGGTGCTCTCCACGGGCAACAAGAGCGAGCTGGCGGTGGGGTACTGCACACTTTACGGCGACATGAACGGCGGGCTCGCCGTGATATCCGATGTGCTCAAAACGCAAGTCTACGAGTTGTGCGCGGCGATCAACCGCTCCGGCGAAGTCATTCCGCGGCGCATCATCGAAAAAGCGCCCAGCGCCGAGCTCAGGCCCGATCAGACCGATCAGGACGACCTGCCGCCGTATGAAACGCTGGACGCCATTCTCAAGGGATATATCGAAGCGCTGCGTTCGCCCGCCGAATTGACCGCCGCCGGTTTCGATCCCCGGGTCGTCGCCGATGTGGTGCGCCGCATCGGCCTGAACGAGTACAAACGCCATCAGGCCGCCCCGGGCCTGAAGATCAGCGCCAAAGCCTTCGGACAGGGACGGCGCTATCCGATCGCCAAGCATTTCAATCCCCTCTGACGCCGGGCGTCTGCTTGCCCGCTTCAAGTCCTGCCTGCAACGGCCGATAACGGATCAGCCGCCGACGCGGCGGCGCGTATCGAGCAGGGAGGCGGATGTGCCGAAGAAAACATGGTTGCGGAGCATGCTGACAGCGCTCGTTGCAGGCGCCTTTTTTCTGCCGCCAGGCGGATGGACCTCCGGTGGGGAACAGCCGCAAAGCCTGCTGCGGGTGCATTTCGAAACGGACCGCGCGACGCTTGCACCGGCCGAGCAGCAGAAGATCCGTGACCGGCTGCGGCATGTCGACCTGGGCGCTCAAGGCCGGATTTTCGTTCTCGGCTATACCGACAGCACTGGCAAACAGGCGCACAACAACGTGCTGGCCCGCAAACGCGCTCAGGCAGTGCGCCGCATCATCATCGCCGAGCCGGGCATCGATGCGGACAAAGTGATCGCACTGGGCCGAGGTGCCGCACAACCGGTCGCGGACAACGGTCTTGCCGAAGGCCGTTCGCGGAATCGGCGCGCCGAGGTCCACTTCAGCCAGGCCGTGGGGCCGCGCGCGCAAAGCCGACCCGAACCGGTCGCACTTTCCCCGGCCGTCGGCGCATTGTTGGACGCAGCCGACCAGGAGCTGCGAAAAATGAAGCTCGAGGCTTCCTTTGCCAAGCTCATGGCCGCGCGTGCGCTGGGCGGCGATCGAACCGCGCGCTGGAACCTCCTGCAGGGCATCGCCGGTTTTTACGCCGGCCGTCCCCCGGAACAAATCCAGCCGTACCTGCGGAACGCGCTGCGTCTCGAACCGGCGCAGCCGGAGGCGCACGAATATCTCGGCCGCCTCGAAGCCCGCGCAAAGGTGAGCGGCGGCCAGGTCACTGCGGCGATGGGCCGGCGGCCGGAAGAGGCGATTGCCGTCGGCGCCGCCGGTGAGATCTACGAGTACCTGCACCTTTTCAATGTCCGGGCCCTGGCTCAGAAAACGCTTCCCGGGCGGACGGTTTCCGTCTGGGAATGTCTCGATCCGCAGGGACGGACCGTTTGCTATTATTTCGATTGCCGCAGCGTTCACGATCAGGCTTTCGAGACGCAGAAACCCGCTCGGCCCGCCCCGGAAGGCCTGAATGCCGCAGTCCTGTCCGTACCCGCCGCGGGTTCACCCGCGACATCGTTGCGTCCCTCCTCGATATGGGAATCGGAACTGTTCCGATAAAAGAGGGCTGCGGCCGGCGGCGGAACCGAGCCCGCCGCTGTCAGGCCGGCATCGCGACCTGAGGGTGGCGATAACAGGAAACGAGATGATCGTTGACCATTCCCACGGCCTGCATGAAGGCATAGCAGATGGTCGCCCCGACAAAAGTGCAGCCCATGCGCTTCAACTCACGGCTCAGCGCTTCGGCTGCGGGCGTCGAGGCCGGCACCTGCGAAAGGGTCTGCCACGCATTTTGCAGGGGCCGCCCGTCCACAAAGCGCCACACGAAGGCGTCCAGGCTGCCGTGGCGTTCCTGGATGCGCAGGACGGCGCGGGCATTTTTCACGGCCGCTTGGATTTTGAGGCGGTTGCGCACGATTCCGGCGTCAGCGCATAACACCGCGATATGCTCCGCATCGAAGGCCGCCACCTTCCGGACGTCGAATCCGGCGAAAGCGCGTCGGTAGTTTTCCCGCTTGCGCAGGATCGTGATCCAGCTCAGTCCCGCCTGGGCACCCTCCAGGATCAGCATTTCGAACAACCGCCGGTCGTCATGCAGCGGAACGCCCCACTCCCGATCGTGGTAGGCGGTGTAGAGCGGATCGGTGCCGCACCAGGGGCAGCGGTTTTTCCCCACTAAAGCTCCCATAATTAAAGTTGTACCGGAATTGGGCGAAATTTTCAGGCGGGCCGGTACTGAAACATCCGGCGCCCGCGATTAAAATCTATACACTGGAGACACACGAATGGAAACGGTTAAACGGTTCGGTATTATCTGCGCTGCGCTCATGTTCTTATGGGTATCCCCCTCCATTGCGGAAGACGCCCCCCAGAAAGTGAAGGATCTGGCAGCCGGACAGCTCGCCGCTTTGGGCGCGGATCCGGTGATCGTGGCGGCGGTCATCGCCGAAAACGCGAAGAACAAAGGACTTGATCAGATCAAATCCATGGATCAGCAGTGGCAGGCGACGCCCGGAGTGGCCGATTTCATGAAGGCTCTGATGGAATCCGAATGCGGCCGGTATATCAAAAAGGTTCAATCCTCGAATTCGTATTTTGTGGAGATATTCGTCATGGACAATCAGGGGGCCAATGTGGCCATGACCGACAAGACTTCCGACTATTGGCAGGGTGATGAAGATAAGTTTAAGAAGTCATTTAATAATGGTGATGGGGCGGTTTTCGTGGACGCCGTCAAATTCGATCAAAGCGCGCAAGCGTACCTGTGCCAGGTTTCTGTTCCGGTCAAAGACGGCGAAAAGGCGATCGGCGCCATAACTTTCGGTGTGGATATCGAAGCGGTGAAGTGACCCGCCTCCTGAGGCGCTCCAAAGGTGCACCGGGTTCGTGAGATTAGACATGCTGAAGCCTTACAGGAGTGTGATTATGGATCATAACCGCCTATTGGGGAACATGAAGATCCGCACCAAGCTGGCACTTTGCTTTCTGATAATGGTCGTGCTGGCCGGCATAACGGGGTATTCGGGCATCACCGGTATCAGACATGTAATGGGCAGTCTGGGGGAAATCTTTTCGGTGCGGCTGCCCACCACCGATTTTTTGCTCCAGACCGACCGCGATCTGCATCAGCTTCTCGTGGCGGAACGGTCCATGATTTTCGCCGATGTCGACTCCGAGATATTCAAGGGGCTGACCCAGGAGTATGAGAGCAATCTGCAACAAGCTCAGGAGCGTTGGGACAAATACAAGAAGCTGCCCCACACGGCCGAGGAAGACAAAATCATTCCGGAATACGAGCGCCTGCATAAAGAATGGGCGGCGGTGTCGCGCCAGATTGTAAAGGGGCGCATGGAGGACACGCGGCAAGGCAGGCGCCTGGCACTGGATCTCTCTCTGGGCGAAGGTAAAGTCAAATTCGAAAACATGCGGGGGGTGATCGATAAACTGATCGATTTGAACCTCACCGCAGCCGGCGAGGCTGAAGGTCAAGCCGCCGGGGTTTTCAAAAGCGCAATTTACAGCGTGATCGCGGTGGTGGCCGCCGCCGTCCTGATCGGTGTGGGCCTGGTCTGGTTGACGGGCCGCGGTATCGTCCGCCCGGTAAACGAAGCCGTGGCCGGTTTGCGCGACATCGCCGAAGGTGAGGGAGATCTGACCAAGCGGCTGACGATACACAGCAACGATGAAGTCGGAGAACTCTCACGCTGGTTCAACCAGTTTGTGGCCAAATTGCAGGAGATCATTGCGGCCATCTCGCAGAAGGCATTGACCGTAGACGGCGCGGCCGTTTCACTCTCCCAGCTTTCCGGTCATATGTCACAGGGCACCGAAACCATGAGCAGGAAATCCAACGGTGTCGCAGCCGCCGCCGAGGAGATGAGCACCAGTATCCAAACGGTGGCCTCGGCCATGGAACAGGCGGCTACCAGCGCCAACATGGTCGCGGCCGCCACCGAGCAGATGACCTCCACGGTCGGCGAAATCGCGCGTAACTCAGAAAATGCACGCAGCATTACCAGTGAAGCGGTCAGTCAGGCCCAGAGCGCCACAAGGAAAATGGACCTGCTGGACAACGCAGCCAAAGATATCAGCAAAGTGACCGAAGTGATCACCGAAATATCCGATCAGACCAATCTTCTGGCGCTGAATGCAACCATCGAGGCCGCGCGGGCCGGCGAGGCGGGGAAGGGTTTTGCCGTTGTAGCCAATGAAATCAAAGAGTTGGCCAGACAAACCGCCGTGGCGACACAGGAGATCAAGACCAAGATCGAGGGCATCCAGAACTCTACGCGTGCAACGGTGAACGAGATCGGGCAGATTTCAGAAGTGATCGGGAACGTCAACGAAATCGTGGGTACGATCGCGACCGCCACCGAAGAACAATCGGTCACCACAAAAGAGATCGCCTCCAATATCGGCCAGGCATCCACGGGCATTCAGGAAGTGACTGAGAAGGTCGGGCAGAGCTCTTCGGTATCCGCGGAAATCGCCAAGGATATCGCCATGGTGAATCAGGAATCCTCGGAAATGTCGAACAGCAGCGCACAGGTCAGCTTGAACGCAGGCGAACTGCGACGGTTGTCCCAGGATTTGATTCAGCTCGTCAATCGGTTCAAGGTGTAAGGCGATTTAGAAACAAGTCGAAATGGCCGGGTCGGAGAACGCTCCGCTTCGGCCATTTTTTTCAGCGCAGTACACGCCAGCGTAAATACAGTGACATCACCACAGTTCCGCATGCACCCGCGGCGCATGCCAAACAATGCAAAGGAACAACTCTTCGTGACAGGGGACACAGAGAACACAGGAAAAGCCCAAAAAGCCCTCTGTGACCTCTGTGCTCTCTGTGGTTTTCAATAAGCGGAGGATGAACGCGTCACCCTAATTCATACGGATATCTGAAATGCTCAAGTATCTTAGATTGCCTAAACGCACCGGTGTGCCGGGATGCCCCGGCACACTTGAACCGTGCCATCGAACCAAACTGGAACTTTCCAGACAGCCGCGTCAATTTATGCCACACAGCA
The DNA here is from genome assembly GCA_023435265.1 of Pseudomonadota bacterium. Taxonomy (GTDB): domain Bacteria; phylum Desulfobacterota; class Desulfobacteria; order Desulfobacterales; family Desulfosarcinaceae; genus UBA2230. The sequence continues at coordinate 7,717 of JAEYRZ010000184.1, read as the reverse complement.
CTAACAAAGATGCACTATCGGCCGAACGGTAGAAGAAAACCGGCAGCAGATGAAATGGGCTGATCAGTGCTCGTCATCCGCAAGGCGCCCCTGCCGGGTGTCGCGTTCTTCCAGACGCCGTTTGATGTGATTCAGGGTTTCGGTTTTGCGCAAGGCCCAAGCCGGCGCCAGCAACTCCAGGCGGTGGGGGTCGCCCGTGAGGCGTTGGATCACCATGCGCCGCGGCAGCCGTTCGAGCACGTCACACACCAGTTCCACGTACTCGGCCTGTTCAAGGCAGCGGTACGCTCCGGAAGAATAAAGCTGCGCCAGAGGTGTTCCGGCAACCACATACATCAGATGCAGTTTGATGCCGTCCACCGGCAGTCCGGCCAGGAAATCGGCCGTGGCCAGCATGTGCGCGCGGGTTTCGCCGGGCAGTCCCAGGATGACGTGCGCGCAGATCTCGATGCCGCGGCCTGCCGCCGCCATGACCGCATTGGAGAAACAGGCCGCGTCGTGGCCGCGGTTGATGCGCCGCAGGGTTTCGTCGTGCGAGGACTGGAGACCCAGTTCGAGCCAGACCAAATGCCGCTCGGCATAGCCTTGCAGGAGCGCCAGGTTTTCCTCGTCGATACAGTCGGGGCGTGTGCCGATGGCCAGCCCGACGACGTCCGGAACGGCCAGCGCCTCGTCATACAAGGCCCTGAGCCGCGCGACCGGGGCGTAGGTATTGGAAAAAGCCTGGAAATAGGCGATGAACCGACGCGCCTTGAAGCGCTGCGCCACGGCGGACTTGCTCGCTTCGAGCTGACGGGTGATCGAGAGGCCCTCGAGATGGGCTCCTGTGCCCGATCCGCGGGCATTGCAGTAGATGCAGCCCCCCCGGCCCACGCGGCCGTCGCGGTTGGGGCAGGTGAAACCGGCGTCCACGGTCAGCTTGTGCACGCGCTGGCCGAAGCGTTCGCGGAAATAGGTGTTCAGATCGTAGTAGCGCAGTGGTTTTTGCATGCTCATGTTCAAAATTCCGCGGCTTGACCCTGCTGCGGTGCGGTTATATATGACGCTCACGAAAGCGTAGATTACAGCCAAGAATCGAAAGATGAAAGGATCTATCACAGAGGGTTCAGAGAACACAGAGCGAATTGAAACTTCTCACTCAGTCCCTCTGGGACGTCCGGGCGCCGTTGCGGCCGGCATTTTTGAAGAGATGGCACATTATTCAAAAAAATATGACCTCATTGTGGTCGGCGCCGGGCATGCCGGCTGCGAAGCCGCCCTTGCGGCGGCCCGCATGGGCCTCGGCGTGCTGCTGCTGGCCATCGACCTGGACAAAACGGCCGCCATGCCGTGCAGCCCTTCGATCGGCGGGATGGCCAAAGGCCAGCTGGTCCGCGAAATCGACGCCCTGGGGGGCGAAATGGCCCGCATCAGCGACCAGAGCGCCATCCAGTACAAGGTGCTCAACACCAAAAAGGGACCGGCCGTCCAGTCCTCGCGTACGCAGAACGACAAGAAACGCTATCACATGGCCATGAAGGCGGTGATCGAGCGCCAGCCGGGCCTGGACGTGCGCCAGGCGCTGGTGGAGCGGCTGATCGTGGAAAACGGTGCGGTCGCGGGAGTGGAAGATCACACCGGTTTCGGCTTCCAGGCGCCTGCCGTGGTGCTGGCCACGGGCACATTTCTGAGCGGCCTGGTGCATATCGGCTTTCGCGCGATCCAGGCCGGCCGGGCCGGGGAGTTCGCCGCCTACGGCCTTGCCGCCGACCTGGCGCGGCACGGGTTCTTGCTGGGGCGCATGAAGACCGGCACGCCGCCGCGCATCAACCGGCGCAGCATCGATTTCTCAAGATTCAGCGTCCAGCCGGGCGACGAACAGCCGCGGCCCTTTTCCTTCTCCGGCCCGGGAATCGTACTGCCGCAGCTGCCCAGCTACATCGGCCATACCAATGAACGCGTGCACCGCATCGTGCGCGCCAATCTGCATCGCTCCGCCTTGTACGGCGGCGTGATCAAGGGGGTTTCGGCGCGCTATTGTCCTTCGTTCGAAGACAAGATCGTGCGCTTTGCCGACAAGCCCCAGCACCAGGTGATCCTCGAGCCGGAGGGCCTCGATACCGAAGAGATCTACGCCAGCGGTCTGGGGAACAGCCTGCCGCTGGAGATCCAGGAGCAGGTGGTGCGCGCCGTGGAGGGCCTGGAAGAGGCCCAGGTGATGCGCCCGGCTTATGCCATCGAATACGACTACATCGATCCCATCCAGCTCAAGCCGACCCTGGAGACCAAGAAAATCGCCGGCCTCTACCTGGCCGGCCAGATCAACGGCACCTCGGGCTATGAAGAGGCCGCGGCCCAGGGCCTGTGGGCCGGGATCAACGCCGCCTGCCGGATCACGGGACGGCCGCCCTTCATCCTGGACCGCTCCCAGGCCTACATCGCGGTCATGGTGGACGACCTGGTCACGCGCGGAACGAACGAGCCTTATCGCATGTTCACTTCGCGGGCCGAGTACCGCCTGATCCTGCGCGAGGACAATGCGGACCTGCGCCTGATGGCGATCGGCCGCGAACTCGGGCTGGTTTCCCCGGATGCGGCCCGGCTCGCAGCCGAGCGCAAGGCGCAGATCGACGCCGAAATCGGCCGCATCCGCCGCACGGTGATCAAACCGCTGCCGGAAGTGAACCGCTACCTTGCCGACCGGGGCACCCATCCCCTGAGCGGCGGTGCGCACTTGGACCAGCTCGTGCGGCGCGCCGAATTGGACTACGAGGCCGTGCGCCGGCTGGCGCCCGGCCCCGAACCGGTGGACCCCCGGGTGGCGCGCCAGGTGGAGATCGAACTCAAGTACGAAGGCTACATCCAGCGCCATTTGTCCGAAATCGCGCGCTTCAAGCACCTGGAACAGATCAAGCTGCCCGAGGACTTCGATTTTCATCAAGTGCCCGGACTTTCCAACGAGCTGCGGGAGAAGCTGTCCGCCGTTCGGCCGGCCTCTCTGGGCCAGGCATCCCGCATTTCCGGCATCACGCCGGCGGCGATATCCGTGATCATGGTCGCGTTGCGGGCCAATGAAAAGAAAGCCGCGCATGTGCAAGGTGTTTAGGCTGCAGCAGTTCCGCTGGCATACCTTCGATCCCCTCGACCTCATCCTGTCGCCCGGCCAGAGCATGGGCCTGACCGGGCCTTCCGGTTCGGGCAAGACGCTTTTGCTGCGTGCGCTGGCCGATCTGGATGTGCACGGCGGACGGATGTGGCTGGACGATACCGCCGCGGACCAGATGCCGGCCCATCGCTGGCGCGGGCTGGTGGGCTACCTGCCGGCCGAAAGCGCCTGGTGGTACGATACCGTGGGGCCGCATCTGAAGGATCCGCCTCTCGATCTGATGGCCAAGCTGGGATTCGATGCGGATGTGCTGGGCTGGGAGATACGGCGGCTTTCCAGCGGCGAGCGCCAGCGGCTGGCGCTGGTGCGGCTGCTGGCCAACCGGCCCTGCGTGCTGCTGCTGGACGAACCGACCGCCAATCTGGACCGGGCGAATACGCAGCGCGTGGAAAACGTACTCTCCGAATACCGGCAGTCACAGCAGCCGGTAATCGTCTGGATCAGCCACGATCCGGAGCAGCTGCTGCGCTGGTGCGACCCGATTTTCAGAATCGAAGGCCCGCGCCTTGTGCCGATGACTTCGGCGGCGCCGCGCGCGGCCGGGGAGGGTGCATGAGCGTCGTCGTCCTGTCCGCCTGGGATTTGTCGCTGGCCGCCGCCCTGATCCTTCTGCTGGCCGCCATGTCGTGGCTCATGCGCCTTGGATTGGCGCGCGCGGTCACCGTGGCGGCGCTGCGCACCACGGTGCAGCTGCTGCTGGTCGGTGTCGTGCTGGAGGCGCTTTTCAACTGGGTCCATCCGGCATGGATGATCCTGGTGTCGCTGGTGATGCTGCTGGCCGCCGGCCGCGAGGTGCGTGCCCGCCAGAAGCGCAGGTTCTCGGGATGGTGGGGGTTCGGCCTGGGCACCCTGTCCATGTTCATCTCCTCGTTTGCCATTACCCTTCTGGCCCTGCTGGTGATCGTCGGGCCCGAGCCGTGGTACAAACCTCAATACGCCATTCCGCTTCTGGGGATGCTGCTGGGCAACACCATGAACGGCATCGCCATCGGCCTCGACCGGCTGACCGCGACGGCCTGGGATCAGCGCAGCGTCATCGAAGGACGTCTGATCCTGGGGCATAGCTGGGGCCGGGCTATCGAAGATGTCCGCCGCGAAAGCATCCGCAGCGGGCTGATTCCGATCATCAACTCCATGATGGCGGCCGGCCTGGTCAGCCTGCCGGGCATGATGACGGGTCAGATTCTGGGCGGCAACCCGCCCATCGAAGCGGTGAAATACCAGATTCTGATTATGTTTCTGATCGCCGGCGGAACCGGCCTGGGAACGGCGGCCGCCGTGTGGGCCGGTTCGCGGCGGCTGTTCGACGAGCGCCAGCGCCTGCGGCTCGACCGCGTCCGCTGAAGCGGCGGTCTGAAACTTGACGATTGCGTGACAATTCTTATTTTTGCAGCAAAATTTAACGTGCTTTCCAATGGTTATCTTGGATCAACGCACCTGGAAGCGGAGTAAGGGGTCATGGCGGAGAAGGATTACTACAAGCTGCTCGGGCTGGAAAAGAACGCCAGTGCCAACGACATCAAAAAAGCGTACCGCAAGCTGGCCATGAAGTATCACCCGGACCACACCAAGGGGGACAAGGCCGCCGAGGATAAATTCAAGCAGATCAGCGAAGCCTACGCTGTTCTGAGCGACCCTGAAAAGCGCAAGGAATACGATACGTACGGCGCGGCAGGCTTCCAGCAACGCTTCAGCCAGGAGGATATTTTCCGCAACTTCGACTTCGGAGACATCTTCAAGGAGTTCGGATTCAACGCCGGCGGCGCTTCGACGGCCGACGGCGGCTTTCGCTTTTCTTTCGGCGGAGGTCCTTTTGGTTCTACTTTCGGCGGCCGGCGCCAGCAGCAGGCCGTCAAGGGTTCCGACCTGATGTATGAAATGCCGCTGACCTTGTACGAGGTGGCCAACGGCACGACCAAATCGATCGCCCTGACGCACCAGGGACGAACCGACAGCATCACGGTCAAAATACCCAAAGGCATGATCGGCGGCAAGAAATTGCGCCTCGCGGGCAAAGGCGAACCCAGTCCCTACGGTGGCCCTGCGGGCGACCTGTTCATCGTCTCCAGCGTGGTTGCGGACCCCGTTTTCAGTTCGGAACAGTACGATCTGCTGGTGAATCGGGAAATCAAGCTGAGCGAAGCGCTGCTTGGAACCCAGATTTCCGTTCCCACCCTCGAGGGCAGGGAAATGACCCTGAAAGTACCACCCGGGACTCGGCACAAGACCAAAATGCGCCTTGCCGGTCAGGGGCTGCCCAAAATGAAGAGCTCCGAACGAGGCGACCTGTATGTGGTCATCCTCATCGATATGCCCCGCAATCTCACCGGCGAGCAAGCCCAGCTCGTCCGCAAATTAGCCGACACAGGCCTGTAAGGAATTAACTCAATTGACAAGCGCAGCGGCATTGTGTAGCTAATTCAAATATCTTGATGCCTTTCGCGGGCTCGGCGCGTGCCCCGCGGGAAACAGCGCGCAACCGGCCGGCGCCTCGCCGTGGAAGAACTTTATTCAAGAATACCGACAGCCTGCCGATAGTGCATATGGCTGCCGAACGGACAATGCATCGGATCACGGAATCTTCTGCCGCGGTCCGTCGGCAATCTTCTGCCGCGGGCCGGGGCAATATTCTGCCGCGGGCCGGGGCAATCTTCTGTCGCGGGCGGCGGGAACGTACGGACCCAAGCGGTTGCGCTGCCTGAATGAACTTGCAGAGGTGCTCGCCGAATGAGGATGCGGCGGGGATTGCGTCCCAATTAAAACATTATGCCTGACGATGCCTGAACTGATTCCCGTCCTTGATAAGAAAACGATCGCCCTGAAGATTGCCGCTGTCGGGCGACGAATCTCCAGCGATTACAAAGATGCAAATCTGGTCCTCGTGTGTGTGCTCAAGGGCGCCTTCATGTTCCTGGCGGACCTGGTGCGTGAAATCGACATCAAGAATCTGAGCATCGATTTCGTGCGTGTGGCCAGTTATGGCGATTTTTCCCAAAGCTCGGGGCGGATCAAGCTGGTCCAGGATATCGAAACCGAAATCGGCGGCAAGGATGTTCTGATTATCGAAGATATTCTCGATTCAGGTCTGACGATGGCTTTTCTGCGCGATCATCTGGCCGCTTTCAAACCGCGCAGCATCCGGTTTTGTGTCATGCTGGACAAACCGCGCCGCCGGCGGATCGCGATAGAGGCGGATTACGTGTGCCATACGGTCGAGGGCAGTGGTTTCCTGGTGGGTTACGGGCTCGATTATGCCGAAGCCTACCGTAATCTTCCCGATGTGTTCGATTTGAAGCTGGAATGAACGCACCGATGACCGGCATCCGCACGCAACCCGCTGCGATGAATCCGGCGGCCGCCGAATTCACCCGCTGTTTCTCAACATCGAACTCGAAGGTGTGCAATGTATATTACCTGTCACGAATGTAACACCGTTTTCCGCCTGGATGAGCGCAGGCTCAAGCCTGCCGGTTCGAAGGTGCGCTGTTCGCAGTGCGGCAATATCTTCACGGCCTTCCCGCAGGTAACGGGTTCGGAGTCCGAGCCGCAGGCCGGCGCCCGCGGAATGACTGCCCCTGTCCAGGCAGCGGTTCAGGCCGGCACCGCCTTTGCCGCAGCAGCGGAACCGGCCCAGGCGCAAACGCAGCTGGAAGGCATCGACCTGGCTGCCTTGGACGCCCTTCTCGATACTCAACCCAACCCTGTCGCCGACCGGCCGGAGCCGCCCGGTACGGTTCCGACCGACGACCTGGATCTGGATTTCGATATGGATCTGGACGGTTCCCATGCGGACAGCCCGGTTTCCGGACAAGCCGCCGCCGAAACCGATCCGGCATCCGGGAAAACAGCCGCCGCAACCGAAGCATTCGACGATCTCGACCTCGAAATGGACTTCGATCTCGAAGACGGGGCGGACGCGGGAGCTTCCGCAGACGCCGCGCCGCGTGACGCGCTGGCCGAAGATCTGGCGGCGCACGCCAAGTCCAGATCGTCCGGTGCAGGTGTCGGCGGCAGCGGCCGGGACTCGGGCGATACCGCCCCCGCATCCACGGGCCGGACTCCGGCCAAAGAAAGCCCGATCGAAGATGATTTGGATCTCGATCTGGATTTCGAGCTTGCTGATGATGCGCCCCACGCGGCGCCGCCCGCCGCGAAGGCTGAAGCCTCCCCCGAAGCGCCGCCCAAACCGGCTGTGCCGGCGGGTGAAGACATCGATCTTGCCGATCTCGGCGATCTGATCGATGATGCAGAAGACAAACCGGACGCCGCGGAGCGCGAGGAAGTCGAACTCGAACTGGACCTGCCCGGGGAAAAAGAGACACCCGCGGCAGGGGCGGCCCCATCCGGCGAGGCGCTCGACCTGTCCGGCGACTTGGGTGATATGCTGGACATCCTCGATGAAGAACCTTCAGGGCCGCAGAAGATCGACGGCGCCGATTCGAAATTGGATCCGGGGAAAGAGGCCGCGCCGTCGGCGGATGCAACGAAAAGTCAGCCGCCCGATGACGATCTGAACCTGGACGATCTGGCGGCCATTCTGGGCGACGAACCCGAGCCGGACAGTGATAAGAC